>CAMORF010000336.1 GCA_946623485.1 uncultured Clostridia bacterium | reverse complement strand
TTTGAAAAGAATGATATTTTTCGAGAAAAATGATATTTAGGAAGAATTTTTCCGGAAAGAGATGATGAGGAGGAATCAGTATGGGCATTTCTATCACTTTAGACGCGAAGAAGAAGCATCCGGTCAGTCCAAGTCTATATGGCATTTTCTATGAGGACATCAATTTCAGCTGTGACGGCGGCATCAATGCAAACATGGTGATGAATTACAGCTTCGAAGGTGTTTTTCTGGACAGGGAGACAGACCGCAGGGTTATTGATCCCCTGAGAGGGTGGACATTTACCGGGAAAGAGATCGTGAGTGAGACAGAATGCCCGCTGCATGAAAACAGCAGGTATGCGCGCCTGACTTCGGACGGGGAGGCGGTTCTGACCAATCTGGGATTCAACGGTGACAAGGCATATGCTGCGAACGGGGCGATGTCGGTGACGGCCGGAGCGACCTATCTGTTTGAATGCTGGCTGCGCCGCAGGGATTATTCCGGAAAGATCCTGGTGGATGTCATCGGAGACGACGGAAAGGAGCTTACCCGGGAATCGGCTGTCAGTCTTCCTGAAGGCAATGCCTGGGAGAAGATCTGCCTCAGCACCGAGGGCATTGCGGACGGTTATGGCCGTCTGCGGATCCGTCTGTGCGGATGCGGGACGGTGGATCTCGACTGTGTTTCCCTGATGAACGCGGATTATTGGCACCATGATGATCCGAAGTGGAGATACGGGAAGCTGAGAAAAGACCTGATCCAGGCCATTGCTGACCTGAAGCCGCGCTTTGTACGCTTCCCCGGCGGCTGCATCGTGGAAGGGCGTTACCTGGACAATGGCTACAACTGGAAGAATACGCTCGGCGAGCTGTATGAGAGGAAGAGTGATTATAACCTCTGGTCTGAGGACATGCCGACCGGTTCCTACAATCAATCGTATCAGATCGGATACTATGAATATTTCTGCCTGTGCGAGGACCTTGGCGCGAAGCCGCTGCCTACACTGAATGTAGGGCTCTCCTGCCAGATCCGTTCCATGCAAAGAGGCGAGGCAGTCTGCCCGAACATTCCCGTGGACAGCCCGCAGTTTCAGACAGTGATCGACAGCTACCTGGATCTGATTGCGTTTGCGACGGGGGATCCGGAGAAAAATGAATGGGCGGCGAAACGTGCCTCGATGGGGCATCCGGAACCATTTGAACTGGACCGCATCGGAATCGGGAATGAGCAGTATGCGGATACTTATTATGAGCGGTACCGCATCATAGAGAAGGCAATCCATGACAGGTACCCTGACATGCTCTGCGTTTTCTGCGCGGGTGTCCATCCTTTCTCCATTGAACTGATGGGGGCTCCCGGCCTTGGCCGTGTCTATGAGGAGGCGCGGAAGTATCAGAATATCCTGGTGGATGAGCATTCCTACCATTCTCCGGAATGGTTTGAGCAGATGAGTACCCGTTTTGATTCCTATGACCGCAGCGGCCCGGGCGTATTCTTCGGTGAGTATGCGGCAAACGGCCTGCTTGGCGCGGTGGGCAATCCGACGGATCCGTCCCAGGCGGAGGAACTGATGCGGGCCATGACAGAGGCGGCTTTGAATCCGGACCATCCGGATGGGGAAGGAGAGATGGTCGTTGCCAACACGCAGACGGCGGAAGGGGGCAGCAACCAGTTCGGGACGGCCCTTTCCGAGGCAGCATTCCTGACCGGCGTGGAGCGCAACAGTGATATCGTCATCCAGACCAGCTATGCGCCCCTTTATAACCTTACGGAATGTGACCAGTGGAGTCATAACCTCATCGACTTTAATCCGAAGACACTGGCTTACACGGCTAATTACTATGTCCAGAAAATGTTCTCCAATTTCCTTGGCACGGAATATGTTCCCTTCAGCGGCGAACTTCCGGAGCATGTATTTGCGTCAGTCACCGAGGATGCGGATGCATATTACGTGAAACTCGTGAATACCTCAGACCTGAAGGATGATGCCGTGATTACCTTCCCGCAGCCGGTTGCAAAGGCGGAGGGGGAAGAGCTGCACAGCGATGACCTGACTGTCCGCAATGCCCTTGGCTTTTTTGGTGAGACAGATTACCGGATCGTCCCTGCCGCCGTCCGTATCCCGGCGGAAGGCAGCCGCCTTTGCGTGCCGGTCAAGCCTCATGCGGTCCTGGCTTTGAAGGTTTGCAAATAACAGAGAGTCATTGGTAAGAATTTTTGGTAAGAGCCATTGGTAAGAACTATTGGTAAGAGCGATTGGTGATAGAATAAATATGGAAAGAGATCAGCCGGACAAAGAACTGATATGGGAAGAGATCAGCACGGAGCACATCATAAAGGATCAGTGGATTGATTTCAGGAAAACCTCATTCCGCTACCCTGACGGGCATGTATATGAGCCGTTCTATACCTATAGCAGGAGAGATTATGCGGTGGTTGTCGCCTCAGACCGGGAAGGCAATTATATATGCGTCCGGCAGTTCCGGCAGGGAATCAGGCAGGTCACGACTGAATTCCCGGCAGGCGGCATTGAGAAGGGGGAGAACACTGCCCTGGAGTGCGCGCGGCGGGAGCTTCTGGAAGAAACAGGGTATGTATCTGACGAATGGAAGCACCTTCTGACGGTTCCCTCCGACGCTACCATTTCCGACAACTATGCACACATTTTTACTGCGAAAAAATGCAGGAAGGCCGGAAAGCAGCATCTGGATGAAACTGAGCGTGTGAATGTGGAGCTGCATTCTGCCCGGGAGATCGAAGAGATGGTCAAAGCAGGAAGGTTTCAGCAGGCGGTTCATGTGCTGGCATGGCTTTTGTCGAAGGAAGCCGGAGGTAAAGAATGAAACAGTTTGAATTTGAGTTTGACAGCATAGAACAGGCATGTGACGGCGTTTCCGGGATTCAGAGGATTCTTGGCCGCCATCCGTTCAAGGATGCGATGGCTTTTGTATTTGTCGGCCGTTTCCCTGAGAAAGAGGTGGAACGTCTGATCTCCATGTATGATGCCTGCCTCCCGGAGGTGAAACGTGTCGGAATCTCAGAGGGATAT
>CAMORF010000335.1 GCA_946623485.1 uncultured Clostridia bacterium | reverse complement strand
TGACGGCTACGCCCATCCCCCGCACGCTTCATATGAGCCTGGCCGGAATCCGTGACATGAGCGTCCTGGAAGAGGCACCCCAGGATCGTCTTCCGATCCAGACATTTGTCATGGAGTACAACGATGAGACGATCCGGGAGGCAATCATCCGGGAGCTTACCCGCGGCGGACAGGTTTACCTGGTCTATAATCACGTATCGACGATTGCAGATATGGCTGCGCGGGTGGAGGGCCTTGTGCCGGAAGCGCATGTCACATACGCGCATGGGAAGATGCCGGCCAACCGGATCGAGGATATCATGTATGACTTTATCAATGGAGATGCGGATGTCCTTGTGACGACGACAATCATTGAGACAGGACTTGATATCGCCAACGTGAATACGATGATCATCCTGGACGCGGACCGGCTGTCACAGCTTTACCAGCTGCGGGGCCGCGTGGGAAGGTCAAACCGGATGGCATACGCATTTCTCATGTACCGCCCGGACAGGATCCTGCAAGACGCTGCCGAGAAGCGCCTGGGCGCAATCCGGGAATACACAGAGCTGGGATCCGGGTTTCGGATCGCGATGCGGGATCTGGAGATCCGCGGCGCCGGCACGCTCCTTGGCCGTGCCCAGTCGGGGCACATGGCAGAGGTGGGATATGACCTGTACTGCAAGCTTCTGAACCAGTCCGTCATGAAGCTGAAGGGACAGTCCGAGCCCCAGGATGAGTTTGAGACAACCCTTGACCTGAATATCGATGCCTTCCTCCCGGATTCCTACATTCCCAATGAGAACCAGAAGCTGGATCTTTATAAGCGGATCGCCTCGATCACAGGGGAGGATGACTATGAGGACATGCTGGATGAACTGATGGATCGCTACGGTGAGCCGCCGTCAAATGTGCAGAATCTGCTGAAAGCGGCGCTTGTTAAGAGCATGGCGCACGGAGCTTTCCTGACTGAACTGACCCAGAAAGGCCCGGAGCTGCGGTTTACCTTTTGGGCGAAGGCTCCGGTCAATGTGGACAGGATCGGCCCGTTTATGGGAAAATACAAGCGCCGCCTGCGCTTTGTCGCAGGCCCTCATTCTTACTTCACCTACGCGCTTCCGGCGGCGTCCGGCGCAGGTACCCAGGTGCTGGTACAGGCAGAATCGCTGTTGAAGGCGATGAAGGAGGAATTGTTTTAAGGTCAATGATCTGACCGGGATGAGGCGTTTGATGCTTGAAGTTCCGGGACAAAACCATTATAATGATTCGGTGTCCTGAGGGACACAGATCATTTTGCAGCAAGAAGGAGAAGAAGGCAATGGGAAAGGTTTGGAAGAAGGGCGCGGCTGTCGTTCTTGCGGCTGCGGTGTGTGCGGGCGCCCTGAGCGGATGCGGTAAGAAAACAGATGCCATTTCGGCTTTTACATTTAACGGCAATCAGGTCGATGGCGATCTTGCAAACTTCGTGCTCCGTTTTGAGCAGGCTTCACTGGATGATATTTACGCATATTATGCGTCTATGATGCAGCAGGATATCTGGTCGATGGATGACGGGCAGGGGCTTGGCATCTCGACCTGGGATTCCTTTAAATCGAACATCGGGCAGGATCTCGAGAAGCTGCTCCTGGCTGAGGAGCATGCGTCCGATTACAATGTTACCCTGACTGACGATGAGAAGAAGGCAATTAAGGATGCCGCCGCGAAGTTTATTGCGGCCAATGACAAGGATGCGCTTGCTTCCATGAGCGCAACCCAGGAGGTTGTGGAACGCTATCTGACCCTGAGCACGATCAAGGCGAAGGTAGAAGAAGGGATGTCGGCGGACGTTGATACGAACGTCTCGGATGAGGAAGCGGCGCAGAGATATGTGCAGTTTATCCGCTATCAGCCGACAACCGAGTCTGAGACGGAGGCTGATACCGAGACGGAGATGGCCGGAACGGAAGCGGACGCAGAGAATACGGTGATGACGGAGGCAGAGACGGATGCGGAGGCTGCCGCCGTGTCTATGACAGAGGGCGAGACCAGCCCGGTCGAGACGGAGGACGCGGAAAAGACGCAGGCTGCAGACGATGCGGCTCAGACCGAGACGCAGGCTGCGGACGATGCGGTTCAGACCGAAGGCGCATCTGCAGATGAGCCAGCCCAGACGGAAGGCGCGTCTGCGGACGGGACAGCCCAGACGGAAGATGACGCTGCGGGAGAGGCACAGGCGGCTGGCGCGGCTGAGGCTGAGACCGAAACCGAAGATCCGGCGATGGCTGAGGCAAAGGCAAAATACCGCGCGATGGCCGAGGAGATGCTGGATTCCCTCAAGAGCGGGGAGATCGATTTTGATACCGCTGTCTCGAATGTGAATACAGAGGCTGTTTCCGGGGTGACATCATCCACGTATACTTTTGGCAAGGATGACACCTATCCGGATGCCGCGATTATCGAGGCGACCAATGACCTGGAAGATGAGACGCTGGTGGAGGAAATCGTGGAAGCCGGTGATTCTTACTACATCCTGTACGTGAAGGATGCCTTCGATGAAGACGCGACCGAAGACAAGAAGCAGGAGATCATCGAGGAGCGTAAGAAGGAAAAGGTCGATGAGATCTATGAGAAGTGGATGGCAGACGAGAAGTTTGACATTGATACCGAGAAGCTTGCCGGAATCCTGAAGGATCGTACCTACACTGCCCCGCCGTCCAATGAGACGGAGCAAAGCCATGGCACACTTTCGACGGAAGAGACAGAGTTGCAGATGGTAGTCACGGCTGATACGGAGATCACCATCGAGACAGAGTCTGAAAAATAACATAGCTGATCACGATCATCTGATGATCAGCCCATTTCTCACCATGTGATTGATTTTTGAGCTGTGCGATCGGATGAAAAGACCAGCAAGATGTGCAAGTTATTCCGTGACAGGTCCTTAGAACTCAAAGCGTTCTGAGCAGGGATTTGAACCGTCACAGGATCTGTAAATTACGCGCTGCCAGGACTATTCCTGGCAGCGCTTTTTTCTTTATTCCGCATTCTTTATTCCGCATTCTTTATTCCGCATTCTTTATTCCGC
>CAMORF010000334.1 GCA_946623485.1 uncultured Clostridia bacterium | reverse complement strand
CCCGGCCTGCGCGATCAACGAACTGCTGACCTTGGAACAGATCGGAAAGTACGATGCCTGGGAAAAAACCGGCGTGATCCCCACAGAGCAGCTTGAATACTACAAACACAACGCCTGTCCCAGCTGCGGCGCCTGCTCCTTTATGGGAACCGCCTCCACCATGCAGATCATGGCCGAGGCCCTGGGCCTGATGCTGCCGGGAACCGCCCTGATGCCCGCGACGGCGCCGGAGCTGGCCGAGGCCGCCCGTCAGGCGGGCAGACAGCTGATGGAGCTGGTGAGGCAGGGCATCAAAGCCGAAGACATCGTGACGATGAAGAGCTTTGAAAACGCCATCATGGTCCATGCGGCGATCTCCGGCTCCACCAACGCCACGATGCACCTGCCGGCTATTGCGCACGAGTTCGGCTTTACCATTGATGCCGACACCTTTGACCGGATGCACCGCGGGGCGCATTACCTGCTGAACATCCGACCCTCCGGGGACTGGCCCGCACAGTACTTCTATTATGCGGGAGGCGTCCCCAGGGTGATGGAGGAGATCAAGTCCATGCTCCATCTGGATGTCCTGACTGTGACCGGAAAGACCCTTGGAGAAAACCTGGAAGACCTGAAGAAAAACGGTTTCTATGAGCACTGTGATCAGATCCTCCGGGAGAAGACCAAAGCACTGGGCCTCACGGTTTCACGCACCGACATCATCCATGACTTTGACCATGCCAAGGGCACCGACGGCAGCATTGCCATCCTGCGGGGCAATCTGGCGCCGGAGGGCTGTGTTATCAAGCACACTGCCTGCCCAAAGAATATGTTCAAAGCAACCCTGAGGGCGAAGCCTTATGACAGTGAGGAAGCCTGCATCGATGCCGTGCTCCACGGCAAGGTTCAGCCAGGCGACGCTGTCTTCATCCGCTATGAAGGACCGAGGGGCTCCGGCATGCCGGAGATGTTCTATACCGGCGAGGCCATCTGTGCCGATCCGAAGCTGGCGGCAAGTGTCGCGCTGATTACCGACGGCCGCTTCTCCGGTGCATCACGCGGACCGGTCATCGGGCATGTGAGTCCCGAAGCGGCTGCAGGAGGACCCATTGCCTTTGTGGAGGAGGGCGACCTCATCGAGATCGACGTGGAAGCGCGGCGCCTGGAGATTGTCGGAATCAAAGGAGAGCGGAAAACCCCGAAGGAGATCGACGCGGTGCTTAAAGATCGCCGGAAGCATTGGAAGGGATTTACGAGCCGATACCGGCACGGCCTGCTGAAGCTCTATGCAGAGCATGCCGTCAGCGCCATGAAGGGCGCATATATGGAATAACAGGAGGCAGACATGAGACCCAATCAGGAGGAAATGGAGACCTGGCGAGTGCAGTCGCCCGAAGAACCCGGCGTTCATGCCGTCTTCACACCAGAGAAAGCAGCGCACATTTGAGCCGGCATTTTTTGCCGGCATTTTTTAAGTCTGCACAATTGACAGAGCAGACATCATAAGATATAATAATTGCATCATAATTTGTGATGAATGCAAATTTGCGGCTTTCGTCACAAATTAAAAGGAGGTAATGCGGTGGTAGGACGTGATAAGGAGCAAAAAGAACTGCTTCGCCGATATCGCGGGAACCGGGCGGAGTTCATTGCTGTTTACGGAAGGCGCCGTGTCGGAAAAACCTTTCTGATTGATGAGACTTTCAGAGATAAAATCACGTTCAGGCATGCCGGATTATCCCCTGTCGAAGGAAAAACGAGCGGACAGATGAAGGATCAGCTCGAACAGTTCTACTATTCTCTGCTGAAACATGGCATGAAGAAAAGCAAACGGCCGGCTGATTGGCTGGAGGCGTTTTTTATGCTTGAACTGTTCCTGCAGGAGAAAGATGATGGGACCCGGCAGGTGGTATTTCTGGATGAACTTCCGTGGCTTGATACACCACGATCAGGTTTTATCACAGCTTTGGAAGGGTTTTGGAACAACTGGTGTTGCAACCGTCATAACCTGATGCTGATTGTCTGCGGAAGTTCCAGCTCGTGGATTCTGGATAAACTGATTCATAATCACGGTGGACTGTATGGACGAATTACATGTGAGATCAAGCTTGCTCCGTTCAATCTCCGGGAAAGCGAAGAGCTGTTTCAAAGCAATGGTGTACGGCTTTCCAGATATGATATTACACAAAGCTACATGATCCTGGGGGGAATACCCTATTATCTGAACTATTTTGAGCCGGGACTGAGTCTGGCGCAGAATATTGATCGTCTTTTTTTTGAAAAGCAGGCGAAGTTGAAAGACGAATACGATTGCCTCTTTACATCTGTATTTGAATCACCTGATTACATGAAAAAGCTGGTGGAAACGCTTTCCCGAAGGAGTATGGGATACACAAGAAAAGAGATGATTGAATCAGGCTCCTTTTCTGAGGGAACCCGTCTGACGGACGCGCTGAAGGCGCTGATAGCAGGGGATTTTGTGGATCGATATATTCCCTTTGGATACAGCAAGAGAGAGATCCACTACAAGCTGAAGGATCCTTTCTGCTGTTTTTGGCTCCACTTTCTTTCGGCTCCAAAGGGAAATGCTTCCGGTTACTGGCAGAGCATACAGGAAACGCCAAGAGGAAATACGTGGAACGGACTGGCGTTTGAGCAGGTGTGCTTTACTCATGTAGATCAGATTAAGGCCAGACTTGGCATCAGCGGGATCAGAACAAATGAATCTGCCTGGACGCTGAAAGGTATGGAGTCCGCCGGTACCCAGATCGACCTCCTGCTTGAGCGGGGAGATAACGTAATCAATGCGTGTGAAATAAAGTTCACGGCAAAGGAATACAGGGTCGATCAGGCGTATTATCGGCTCCTCCTTCGCCGTCAGGAGCTGCTGCGGGAATCGGTATCTCAACGAAAGACGATTCAGAACACCCTGATCACAACCTTTGGACTGGAATATAATGAATACAGCGGAATCTTCTCCAATGTGGTTACCCTCGAGGACCTGTTCAAAACATGACACTTTGAACACGTTTGGAGCGACATCATGAAAAAAAGCAGTTTTCTCGACACCGGTCTCGGCGTTTTTCTCGCGGCGATT
>CAMORF010000333.1 GCA_946623485.1 uncultured Clostridia bacterium | reverse complement strand
GCAGGGCCGAAGGCAGGCGGGAAAAAGCTTTCAGCCGCCGGCTCGGAAAAGGATGGGAAGGAGCGTCTTTTTGCTGCTTTGTCCGGGGCAGGAGGCGGGAAGCGGGCAGCTGGAGGGATCGGCACTTTTTTTGCCGGCCATAAAAAACAGCTTCTGATCTTACTCGTGCTTCTGGCAGTGGCGGCAGCCGGAGGGGCGGCATATTTCCTGCTGTCCGGCAGGATGGCGGATACGCCCCATGAGACGATCACGGCGGATGAAGGCCTTACGGTAAAGGTTCTGGAACAGCCGGATCATTATACGGAAGAAGGGGATGTCAGGATCCGGCTCAAAGCGCCGGAGACGATTCAGTCGGTTACGGTCAATGGCGAGAATGTCGTGATTGAACAGGGAAGAACGGTTGAATTCTCGTATCATGCGACAGGCGGAACCCTTGACATCATGGCAGTATCGACGGATCAGGTCAGGAACGCGAAGGTCGTCCTTGCCTATGTTGATTCACAGCCACCGATTGTTACGATTACGGAGAAGGAAGGGAAGATCGAGCTGAACGCGGAGGATGCCGAATCCGGGGTTGCGGGGATCTATATCGGGGATACCAGCGGATTGTCGGATATCCCGCAATTCAAAGCATATTCCGCGCCGCTGGAGAAGGATCCGGAGAAAGAGATTACCTACTATGCCGAGGATCTTGCCGGTAATACGACAACGCCGGCTGTGGTGGCTTTGACACCGGCCAGGTCCATTGCGTTTGAGCAGGAACAGTATGGATTGTTCCCGGGCGTGGAGGAACGGATCACACTGGTCACAACACCCGCAAATGCATTTGTCAATAACCTTAGACTGGAGTCGGAGAATCCCAAGGTCGTCCAGATCGAAGGAGATATGAAGATCAAAGGCCTGACCGAGGGAGATACGAAGATTACGGCGACCGCGGATGGGGTTTCCGGCGTGTCGGCAAGCGTGTCTGTGTCCGGAGAGCGGAAGGTTAAGATCTCCGCGATCGGGGACTGTACGCTGGGAACTGACGTCAACTTCAGCCAGAACACCAGCTTTGACGCATATGAAGCACTTTATGGAGACAGTTATTTCTTTGAGAAGGTGAAAGGAATTCTCAGCGCGGATGATTCCACTTTCGCGAACCTGGAAGGAACCCTGACCACGTCGGATCAGCGGGCACAGAAGACTTATGCCTTTAAAGGGGATCCGTCCTATACGAAGATCCTTCAGGAGGGAAGCATTGATGTGGTCAATCTTGCCAACAATCATTCCCGGGATTACGGGGAGGAGAGCCTGACCGACACGCAGAATGCGCTGGAAGAGGCGGACATTGAGTGGTGCGAAGGAGACCACATCGCGTATCGCGACCTGAATGGCGTTCTGACGGCATACATAGGAATCTATTCGCTGGAAAATGGCCTGGATAAGCTTCCTCAGGTGAAGAGTACGGTCCAGGAGGCGAAGAAAAACGGCGCGGACCTGATCCTTGTCGAATTCCACTGGGGCGCGGAGCTTGTGGCGCAGGTGGATGATTTCCAGAAGGAGCTGGCGCATACTGCCGTGGATGAGGGGGCAAACCTCGTGCTCGGAAGCCATGCCCATGTCCTGCAGGGAATTGAGAAATACAACGGCGCGTACATCGTGTATGGATTGGGGAATTTCTGCTTTGGCGGGAATTCGAATCCGACTTCCTATGATACGATGATCTGGCAGCAGACCTTCACGTTCACGTCGGAAGGCCTGGAGCAAAACGATGACATCGCGATCATTCCCTGCCAGGTCAGCGGTGACCTGAGCAGCAACAACTCCCAGCCGGTACCGGTTTCCGGGGACGCGGCAGCCAATATCATGCAGACGATCGATAATCTCAGCGCCGAGTTCGGGCAGAGCTATTCCGCTTACATGGTGGACGGCACGCTTTGGACGGAAAGCTGAAAACACCTGTTTTGTGTATGATTACGAAAGCAGTCGGAAAGAGATGTGACAAGGCATCTTTTTCCGACTGTTTTTTCTGTCCCCCTCAGCAAAGCACTGGATTATGCGCGGAATAACTGTGCACAATACAAGTATCCCTTCTCATTGTCTTCTGATAGAATACTGATTACTGCATATGCATGGATTCCGGGGATGCCCGGAATACTCTTTGGGGTGAAGCCGGCGTCAGGCGATTGCCGGCATTCCTGGCCAGGGATGCCGGACAGATGCTTATCATGATCAGATGAGAGGAGGGTTATCACGTATGCTGGATAAGGAAAACAGAGGAAAGGAAGCAGTAGAGACGGACATTATGATTTCCGGAGCCGGTGCACAGGACAGCGTATCACCTGAAAGTAAAGTGTCAGAAAAGGAGACGCCCAAAAGAGAAGAACCAAACAGCGAAGAATCAACAGGAGAAGGGCTGAAAAACGAGGAGAGGAAAGGCGAGGAGCAGGGACAGAAAGAACGTGGCAATAGAATGGCCAGAGAGTTTTTTTATGCGGACGTGAAGGCCAGCACGGGGATCTTCACAAACGAGTGGGACAAAAGCATGTACCTGAAAGCGCTGAAGGAGGTCCATAAACTGTTTCGGACGGAGCTGTATGGATTCTGCCTGCTGGATGACCGGATCCGCCTGCTTGCAGGCGGCATACAGGCGCAGCCGCGTACCATACGCAGGATGCTGACTGCTTCGCTGGAGAAGTTTGAGGCGGATACCGCCATGGCAGGAGAGGGAGAAATCATTCCGGCGGGAACCACGATCCGGCTTCGACTTATACGGCTTGAAGATGAGCTGGATGCAATCTCTGTGCTGCGTTTTATCCATCTCACGCCGGCCTCGGAGGGATATATCCGCCACGCGCAGGACTTCTGGTGGTCAAGCTACAGTACATACCGTAATTACTATAGATGGCCGATGCTGGATATTTCACCCATCATAGAATTCCTGGAGGGAAAGGATCCCAGACCATTCAATGCGTTGATGGAGTATCACCGGCGCGGCGAAGTGTTCCATAACCAGATACCGGCGTGCATCCGCATAGGAGAATCTGAACCGCTCCCGGTGAGCAGGTTCGTCCTGGAGCAGGCGGCCGGGTGGAATCCGTAA
>CAMORF010000332.1 GCA_946623485.1 uncultured Clostridia bacterium | reverse complement strand
TTAACAGGATATCATTCATCAGCAGGAACCCGGTTATCAACGGAAAGAGAGGATGGATGTCGAAATTGCGTACCAGACTTGTATGGGGGATTATTCTTCTTGCCATCGTTTCTGTGCTTTTTTACGGCGTACTGTTTTATGTCAATCTTTCTGCCGAGAAGAACCAGAACATATTCCAGGATCTGAACCGTATGTACGATGCTGCACAGGAGATTGGGCTGATTGAATCGTATCAGGTGGAGGCTGTGTCTTCGGAGACGGAGACACGGCTGAAGATGATGGGGTTGTATCTAAAGCCGGTGCTGGAATCGGTGGATAGTGCAAAAGATCAGTTGGACCTGGAACCATCCTATGAGGGTGAGGGAAAAGCATATGTCAGGGTAACCGAGAACAGGACAGAGGTTCCGGAAGAGATGCCGCGGGAAGTCAAGTTGGATCCGACTCAGTTTCTGGGCGAAAAAGGGTTCTTTTTTACCGGACCGGAAGATCAGGCGGAGTATATCGTATATTACTACCGGGTGGCGGGTTCCGTTTACTATATTGAATGGGACAACTATGAGGACAGCACGGTCTGCCGGGCGGCTCAGGAAATGCAGGAAGGAATCCAGGCGATGGAAGATGCATTTGCCCTGCATATCCTCAGGTTTTCCCGGATGGGAGAGTATGAGAACGGAAAACTGACGTATATTGCGACATATATCCCGGAAGGGTTTCCTGAGCTGGATGCCCCGGAGAGATACGGGTTTACAGACAGTATGCTTGCCGGCGCGACGCAGATGGAAGAAGACCGCAGCCGGGATATTGAAAAGGGGGCGGCGGATTATCAGAGTGTCGAGATCGGCGGTAAAAAGTATGAATGCTTTATACGGACGCTGGATCAGGGAGAAAATGTTCTGGCGTTCATGATCCCGGCCGGTGACGGGCGGGGAAGCGCTGCGCGGAAGACCGCTTACCTGACAATCCTTTTTCTGATTATCGCAGCTGCTTTTTTCGCCTGGTCATATTCCATGCGGGTCCTGGTCATCAAGCATAGTCTGAACGAAGAACAGAAGAAAATCTTTTCCCCACGCGCAGTCTGCAGGAAAGCAGTAGTCTTTGTTATGGTTGGCACACTTTTGCTAGTGGGTTTTTCTGTTTTCCTGGAGAGCCTTTTTGCCAGCTACAATATGACCAAAGTGGCGGATCGGTGTCTGAAAAGCCTGACGGACAGGTTGAAGTCGGAAGCGGAGAAGGCGCAGAAATATGAGAAGATGCGCATGGAGTCCTTTGAACGGTGTGCACGGAGCATTACGCGAAAGCTGGAGATTGATCTGGAGGCAGGGGAACCTGAGGAAGTGCTCGTATCCTCATTTGAGTCGAGCTGCAAGGAGATTGGTGCGGATTATATTGTCGTTTTCGATGAGGCCGGACATCAGGTTTTGTCGAATTCGCAGTATAGCAGCCTGACACTTTCCGGCAGCGGAGACGGGATCAGGGATTTCCGCCGCCTTCTCAAAGGCGTCCCGTTGATCTCAAAGATGAGCGTTGAGGATGAGATGACCGGGCTGACCAGGGCAGTCATTGGCACAAGTGTTCCTGTCAGCATGGACAATGACAGACTGCGGTATTGGGCAATGCTCCTATATGTGGATCCGGACCAGGTGAAGAGCAATTTTCTGCAGCCTGTGGAGGAGATCATGGGGTCGATCGTCTACCGTGATACGATGTGTTTTAGCGTAGATCCGGAATCAGGCAAAATTCTTTCCGCCAGCGACCTGAAGCTGAAGGGCAGGAATGCTGAGGCATTGGGGATTCCCAAGGAAGCGCTTACGGATTCCTATATGGGCTTTTTCCGTCTTGACGGAACTTCAGTCTATGCGAAATGTGTCGAGACGGACGACGTTCTATATTATTACTCGGTAGGGGTTGCAAGAATGTATGAAGCAATTCCGGCGGCCATGGCTCCGGCAGCGCTCTCTTGCGCAATCCTGATGACAATATTTGTGTTCATCCTGATCTTTGGATATCGAAAACTTTATCAGCGGTATGCGTCCGTCGGAGAGGAACTGAAGGAGGATAAGAATAAGGTTCTTACCTCTTCCGGGAAGGCGAAATGGTCTATAGATCCGTCTGCCAGGTGGGCGTTTTCCACATCTGCTTTCGGCAGCAGTACGCCCTTCCACAATGCTTGTGTGGCAGCGATGGCTGTCTATGTCAGCGCAGTGATTGTGATCGCGGTGCTGCTTTTGACCGGACGGCTGAGCGTGGAAAATTCCGCAGTTGCATTTATCGTGAAGGGGGGATGGACGAGAGGCCTCAACCTGTTCGCGGTTGCCAATATTCTGTTCTTGTTTATTGAAGTTTCCATTAGTGTAATATTCATCAGAATCCTGCTTCGGGCGGTGACCATGAACATTGGAACGAAGGGTGAAACGATAGGAAGACTTCTGCTTAACTTTGTAAGCTATGTAGCTGTCATTGTATTTGTGTATTTTGCGCTTTCCTATATCGGGATCAAAACCGGAACACTGGTTGCGTCCCTTGGCCTGATTACATTCGCTTTGTCCCTGGGGGCGCAGGATTTGGTGAAGGACATTCTGGCGGGGCTTGCAATTGTGTTTGACGGAGCCTACCAGGTAGGAGATATCATAGAGGTCAATGGTTTCCGAGGAAAGGTGCTGGAGGTCGGCGTACGATCCATTAAGATTGAGGGGCGGGGAGGCAATATCCTGATTATGGGGAACCGGGATGTCAAAAACATCATTAACAAGACGCGGAAGAACTCCTGGTATCCTCTGGAAATCAACATTAAGGAAGGACAGGACATCAGCACTGTTGAAAAGCTTCTCCGTGAGAATCTATCAAAGATCGGAGAGAGCATAGATGAGATTATCAGCGGGCCGGTGTACAAAGGCATTACAGGGATCGGGCATGGTTTTATTACACTGTCTGTCATTGCGGAATGTGATGAGGAGGACTACTATGCTGTCGGAAGAGAGCTAAACCGGGCGGTCATTGCGCTCTTTGAGTCGCATGGAATTTCCATTACCTGACGAGTAGATTGTGAGCTATGCAATTCTCCCGCTCCTGCTACGGCGGATGTGGTG
>CAMORF010000331.1 GCA_946623485.1 uncultured Clostridia bacterium | reverse complement strand
ACCGGAGACACCGGGAATAACCGGAAACACTGGAAGCAACCGGAGACACCGGGAATAACCGGAAACACTGGAAGCAACCGGAGACACCGGGAACAATCAGAAGCGTTGGATGGAACCTGAAACGCTATGGGCGTAAGAATAATTCAGGGAGATTCGGAAGAAGATTCAGGAAGAAGGGAAATGCATGGGATGGCGCAGAAAACAGCATACATGGGCCTGGCCTGCGCAGCTGCCCTGATCCTGGGATATATTGAATCCCTGTTTCCTTTTTTTGCCGGTGTCCCCGGAATGAAACTCGGGCTTCCGAATGCGGCGATTGTAACGGTTTTGTACCTGTATTCCTGGAAGGAAGCGGCGCTCATCAACCTGATTCGGATCCTTGCGTCCGGTTTCCTGTTTGGAAATGTATTCAGCATCGTTTATTCCGCGGCGGGCGCTTCGTTGAGTTTGCTGTGCATGGCTTTGGGGAAGCGTGCAGGAAGGTTCTCCACGGCGGGAGTGAGCATCATCGGGGGCGTCACCCATAACGCGGGACAGGTGATTGTCGCAGCGGCCGTGGTGGAAAACATGCGGGTTGGCTATTATTTTCTTCCGCTGGCTATCGCCGGCGTCGTAACCGGAGCAATCATCGGGCTGATCGCGGGGCTGCTTGCTGACAGGCTGCGTCCATTGCTGACGAAAAAGCAGAGGGAGCGGTGAACAGTTGCGTGCATTTCACTGCATTTCACTGGATTTCACTGATTTCACTGCATTTCACTGAGTTTACTGGATTTCACTGAGTTTACAGGATTTCATTGAGTTTACAGGATTTCACTGAGTTTACAGAATTTCACTGAGTTTACAGAGTTTCACAGAATAAGAGGATAACTGCAATATGGCTTTGATCCAGAACAGAATCGTGGTAAAGGTCGGCACTTCAAGTCTGACCAACGACGCAGGAAACACAAACCTGAGAGCATTTGACAAGCTGGCGCTCGTGCTCAGCGATATCGCAAACCTTGGATATGAGGTGATCCTGGTATCCTCAGGTGCAATCGCGGTTGGAAGCAGCAAGATGGGGCTGAAGGAAAAACCAAAGTCCATGCGGATGAAGCAGGCCGCCGCAGCGGTCGGCCAGTGCCAGAACATGTTTCTGTATGACAAATTTTTCGGGGAGTATGGCCACACCATTGCTCAGATCCTGCTGAATGCGGCTGATATTGAGCAGGAAGAAAAGAAAGAAAACCTGACCAATACGTTCAATGCGCTCCTGGAAAGCGGGATCATTCCGGTTGTCAATGAAAATGATTCTGTCAGCTATACCGAGATTGAGTCCAAGGACCGCCTGTTCGGGGACAATGACATGCTTTCCGCCGTTGTTTCAGTCCTGGTTCAGGCAAAGCGCCTGGTGATTTTCTCCGATATCGATGGATTCTATGAGGCGGATCCGAGATTTCATCCGGATGCAAAACTGATCCAGCGGATCGAGACGTTCGAGGATTCGTTGTATGACCTTGCCGGAGGGGCGGGCTCCAGACGCGGAACCGGCGGCATGAGGACAAAACTGCAGGCAGCCCAGCTGGCGACAAGACAGGGGATCGACGTAACCGTCTGTAACGGAAAACGCCCTGAAGCGCTCTATGAGATTGTCAACGGCATGACGGTCGGAACGTTGTTCACAGGCAGAATGACCGTGTGACCAAAAGACACCGAATAGAATATCAGGAACATCTCCTTGGTAACAAACTACTCCCCATGCAAGTCCAAACCGGGCTGTGGGGCGTGATTTGTTACTTTTTTACACATGGACGCTTTCATGCTTTAACCGGTTTACTTTAAAGCATGAAAGTGATAGGATAAGGGTGCAATGCAAGACACGAATGATGCAAATGACGCGAAAGATGCGAACGAATACATGCGAAAGGATGGTGTGAAAGGCAGAATGAGAGACAGACAGCGCAGGCGTGCCATGTATGATATGATCCTGACACTCAGCACATATGAAGAATGCTGTGATTTTTTTGATGATCTGTGTACAGGCAAGGAACTGGAAGCACTGGAGCAAAGATTTGAAGTGGCAAAGATGCTCAGCCAGGATAAAGTCTATCTGGATATCATGAAAAGCACGGGAGCCAGTTCAGCCACGATCAGTCGTGTAAAGCGCATGCTTTCGGATGGAACCGGCTGCCTGAAATCAAAAATCAGCAAATCGTTGGAGGAAGAGACATGAAGGAATTGATGCTGGGGAACAAAGCCCTTGCCCGCGGCCTGTATGAAGCGGGCTGCAGCGTTGCGTCCAGCTATCCCGGTACGCCCAGCACCGAGGTAACGGAAGAAATTGCGAAATACAGAGATATCTACAGTGAATGGGCACCGAACGAAAAGGTAGCGATGGAGGTCGCATATGGCGCGTCTCTGGCAGGAAAGAGAAGCATGTGTGCCATGAAGCATGTCGGGATGAATGTGGCTGCTGACCCGATGTACACAGCTTCTTACACGGGGGTCAATGCGGGCATGGTGATCGTCGTCGCCGACGATGCCGGGATGCATTCGTCCCAGAATGAGCAGGACTCCCGCCATCATGCGATTGCATCCAAGATCCCGATGCTGGAACCGGCAGATTCCGCGGAAGCACTTGCATTTGCCAAAGCAGCCTACGAGCTCTCCGAAGAATATGATACTCCTGTGATCATCAAGATGTGCACGCGGATTGCTCATTCCCAGAGCGTCGTCGAGGCAGGAGAACGCATATGCCCGCCGCAGAAGGAATATACGAAGAATCCTGGAAAGTACCTGATGACTCCGGCCAATGCGATCGGGCGGCATCCGGTCGTCGAGGAACGGACGCGCCGCCTGACGGAACTGGGAAATGAATGTGTTTACCGGGGCGTCAGCCTGAACCGGATTGAGTGGGCTGAGGACCGGGATGCTCCGGAAGAGGATGTCCCGAACGCGCCGAGACCCCAGGAGGAAGGCCTGGGCCGGGTGGGGGTGATCTGTGATTCCACCAGCTATCAGTATGTCAAAGAGGTCTTCGGGGACAGCGTCGATGTCCTGAAGATCGGCATGGTCAATCCGCTTCCGACAACGCTGATCAAAGACTTTGCCAGGAGCGTGGAG
>CAMORF010000330.1 GCA_946623485.1 uncultured Clostridia bacterium | reverse complement strand
CGGGAATTCCGTATGTTGTGGAGGGGCTGTGAATAGTAACAACCCGAGCTGAATGAGCTTTTTATTTCATTGACAAATAGTGGTGAAGATGATTTACAGAAATGAATATCCTATACTGGAATATGATACGGCGTCTGCGGAGATACTGAAACCGGACCACAACATGGAAGGGATTCACCTTCCGGAAAAATGTGTATATGCATTTCTTGGAGATACTGTTGATGCTTATGCCCAAAAGCATGGGGCGGTCTGCGCAGATATCCTGCATACGGTCACAAAGGATTACCCAGTCTATGTGGTTGGCACCGATTCAGAGAGTATCACGCTCTGTCAGGCACCGCTTGGAGCTTCTGCTGCAGCACAGAATATGGACAGCCTGATCGCATGCGGGGTGAAAAAGATTGTATGTGCGGGATCGTGCGGTGCGTTGATAGATCTGCCGGAGAATGAGTTCCTGATTCCCCTGAGGGCAATTCGGGATGAGGGAACTTCCTATCACTATCTGCAGCCATCGCGCTATGTGGATATGGATCCGCAGGTTGTCAGAGCGATTAAAAAAGTGCTGGAAGAAAGACACATCTCATATTCAGAGTGCATGACTTGGACAACTGATGGTTTTTTTCGGGAAACAGAGGATATGGTGGTGTACCGGAGAGAGGAAGGCTGTGCTGTTGTTGAGATGGAATGCGCGGCTCTGGCGGCATGTGCAATTAAGAGGGGAGCACAATTTGGACAGCTTCTCTTTACGGCGGATACGCTGGCGGATGCTTCCAGGTATGATCCGAGGAACTGGGGGGCATCATCCTTTGAAAGAGCATTAGCATTGCTGTTTGAGATTACTTTAGAAATGTGATCGTTTGTTGAGTTCAGTTCAAGCAGTAGCCCCCTGCAGGAATAGGAGTTTTTGAGAAGGAGTGCTATAGATGATAGTTCTTAATGTAACCTACAAATGTAAGCCGGATATGAGGGATGAATTTCTGGAAGTGATTTATACAGAAGGGATTGATGTTGCCAGCCGGGCTGAAGAAGGGAATCTTAAGTATGATTACTATACGCCTGCTGATGGCAGCGATGAGATCCTGCTTGTTGAGAAGTGGGTTGATGCTCAGGCGCTTGAAGCCCATGGCAGACAGCCTCATTTCGCAAGGCTTGGTGAGCTGAAGGCAGAATTCATTGATGAAACAGTTGTTGAGAAATATGAAAGCTGAGGTAGGAACCTTTGTAGTAAAGTAGGCAAGTTCGGAGGGAAGAAGTGATCGATAAAGTAAGCGAAAGCAAAAAGTACTGTATTGTTTAGCGATGGAAAAAGCCCGGCTTAGTCGTCGGGCTTTTTCGAGGGATCATAATTCCGTACTTTCATGTAGTGGGGCACCTGCTTTGGCAGATGCGGTAGGTTCCTGTGGCTTGGTATCTGTTTGGAGGATCTTGCAGTATGGCGGAATCTTATTATGGTCAGGGCTTATCATGTTAAGGACAGATGAAATGTTTTCGGAGAGCGTTTTTAGATATCTGAATATGAAATCCGCGTATAGGTACGAGCTGCTGCACTCTGATTCAGAGTCGGTATGATTCGGCGGGAGGGGCTCGACGCAATCTGGGGATCGTAAACTATCCATCTCGTAATCAATTGCCTCTAAGATCGTTTCGATCAGTTCTTCTGGTGATTCTTCAGCGAAGGCGATCCGGAATTCATAGCTTTCGTGATGTGGGATGTCTTTGACAAATGTGATTTCTGCAAGATCCCTGTTACAGGAGTAAATCCATCCTGCCTCAGATGCGCAGGTATTTACTGTGTCGAGAATGGTTCCGATTTCATCTTTCTGCATAGGATTGAGGCTCCTTTCATGTATATTCACTCCATGCGGTTGAGGATTTCCACCAGATACCGCCTGGTTTCTGGTGAAATCCCAGGTTCTTCGGGTAAGCAGGTATCAAACTTGTCCAACAGCTTTTTATTGTCCAGCAGGATCAAATCCTCTGAACGTCTCGAAACAAGAGGAGACATACGTTTGAATAGTTCCTTTCTAAGTACAAAGTATGATGCAGCGCAGTAGAATTCTCTTTCTGAAGGAGAATAATCAGGTTCTTTCATCTGGCCTTCTGTAATCGCCTGCATTCCCATGCCATAGATATTCAGATATATGCTGAGGACTGTTCGATTTTTCCATTTTGGGACGGCCTTTCGAAGTGAATTGATTTCATAGGACTCCTTGATCTCATGTGGGATGTCTTTGTAAGAAAACATGGTTTACCTCCGGTTGTTCATTGTTCTGCGCAATAAAAAACGTCAGGGAAAACCTGACGTAACAGAGTGTTCTGATAAAGAAGTGCCATATTGCGGGTGATACTGTCAAGGGAGCGGAACCTCAGGGGTAGGGTTCAGCATTGTCCATTACGAGTATTCCTTCAGCTCACTGATAAAGTCTTCATAGTTTTCTGCTGTGAGACCATCCATTGTCATTTTGAAAATCTCATTTCTCAGGTATTTCTCTTCCTGTATGGTTAAGGCGGACGTTTCGTTAATTCTCTTTACAGCGTCCTCGGTGATGCTGTGAAGCACGGTCCATAAGGAAGCCTGTGCATCCAGAGAACAAGCGTTGAGGAACTCTTTAAGATCAGGGGCATTTCTGAAATGTCCTGTTACGTCAGTTTCGATCCGGCAGGTGTGGTTGTCATTCATTTTCAGGTTGACCATTGAAGTTTTCCTCCTGTAATTTTCTTTCGGTAATATGATGTGAACGGTTATGTCTGTTCCCACTATGGATATTTTAACCGTACCATATTGCGTCATAATATCGCAAATACAGGGATTGGTGCGAACCATGGATCTGTTTCTACATGCCCATTTTTGTCATTATCCCATCTGCATTTACGCCGGGGTGGGTCAGATACAGTCTGCAGATCTGTTCTGTCAGATCCTCCGGGAGGCCGAGAGACCGCGATATTTCCGGAACAGATTTTCCCTTGTCGACTGCCTGCATTATTTTATCTATGTCTTTTTTGACATTCCGTTCTCCGGGTGGCAGGGAAGTCATGCTCTCATGAGGGATGTCGATTTTTTGCAGATCATGGATCTGCCCTTTCTCAGTGACGGTAAGAAC
>CAMORF010000329.1 GCA_946623485.1 uncultured Clostridia bacterium | reverse complement strand
TGTTGCAGACTCCTTAAACTGACATTTTTCAGCTCTGCTTGCCTGTCTCCGGATTGCTCGTTATACTGTCATTAAAAATGACAAAGGAAGAGCCCCAGAGACGTCCCTCGCAAAGATGCCCTCTGAGGCTCATGGTATTACTACCATGTATAGCTTAACAGATTATGTCCGTGAGGGAAAGTATATTTTTAACTGAGAGCAGTGATTATATTTGCCCGACCTGCCAGAAAGGCCGTCTTTGCTACCGGGATCATTGCAAACGCATCCTTCGGCACGAGGGAGGGGGCTCAGAGTGGCTCTGGATTCCCAGATGCAGGTGCGATAATCCCGGATGCAGGAAGCTGCATCGTATGCTGCCGGACCTGATGGTGAAGTTCAAGCACTACTCCGCCGAAGTGATCTCCGGCGTCCTGGATGGCATCATCCGGCCGGATGACGCTGACGCAGAGGACCACCCCTGCGAGGATACCATGAAGCGCTGGCATCACTGGTTTATGGCAAATGAACTGCGTATCGACGGGACGCTCAAGTCCGTCGGCTGCCGGGACCTCGGGTTTGATGAGGTGCTCCTCCGTTCCGGTATATCCCTGCTCGAAAGGCTGAGACAGACCTCGGCAAGATGGCTCGAGACCATCCATACCTTCATTTATAATTCAGGCGGATATCTGGTCCCGGTCTGACCGGCCCCGGATTACCGACTTTGTTTTGCTGTCACGATGCCATTCCGGATATGATCATCCTGAAGGAGGTGATCTTATCCATGAATACGATCAAACATACTAAAAAATGGCAGGAGGACGAGGCACTCCGCCGGTTCCGGCTGATCTCGCCGCTCCTGGACGAATCCCTGGATCCGGCAAAGCGTCTCCAGGTCCGGAAGGCGGTCGCAGAGAACAGCGGCCTGACACCCCGGAGCCTTTACCGTTATGAAGCGGCCTACCGGGCGGATGGTTTTGCCGGCCTCAAGCCCATGAGCCGTGAACAACGGCGTTCCCCTGCCCTGCCGGAGAACTTCGACGCGCTGGTAGGGGAAGCGATCCAGCTGAAGCGGGAGGTCCCCACCCGTTCCGTTGCCCAGATCATCCTGATCCTGGAGATGGAAGGACTGGCCGCGCCCGGTGTACTGAAGCGTTCCACCCTGCAGAGGTATCTTTATGACGCAGGTTTCGGCAGGAAGCAGATGAAGAAGTACACCGAAGCCCGGAAAAGTTCTTCCCGGCGTTTCTGCAAGGCACACCGGATGCAGCTGGCACAGGCAGATATCAAGTACATCATGAAGCTGCCGATCGGCCCCGGCGGGAAGATGACCCAGTGCTACATCTGCTCGATCATCGATGACCATTCCAAGATGATCCTCGGGAGCGGTGTCTATGATAACCAGGAAGCCTCGATCGTCGAGGATGTATACCGGCGGGCGATCCTCTCTTATGGCGCTTTTGATGCCACGTATGTCGATAACGGGACCCAGTTCATCTCAAAAGAACTGGTCGACGCACTCGCACGCCTCGGGATCCGCCACCTCAGGGCGAAGCCGTACTCCGGCCAGAGCAAGGGCAAAGTCGAGGTGTATAACCGCCTGATCAACAGCTACATGGCCGAATGCCGTGCGCAGAAGGTACGGACTCTTGAGGAAGCGCGCCATTGGTGGAAGCTGTTTGTTGAGGACTACTACCATGACAAGCCCCACGAGGGCATCCGGGAATACTACAAAAGCCAGGGGATCGATGTCCCGCCGGAAGGCATCACGCCCCGCCAGGAATTCAACAGGGACTCGCGGCCCCTGAGATACCTGGACGCCGGGATCGTCGGGCAGGCCTTCTTGCATCATGACACCCGTGTGGTAGACAAAGGCGCCTGTATCAGCTTCGAAGGCAGGAAATACGAAGTCAGTTCCGCACTGATCGGTGCTGAGGTAGAGATCTCCTGGGATCCGATGGCTCCGGAAACGGTCACTGTGAGCTATCCGGGCGTAAAGCCCTTTCTTGCAAAGCCCCTCCGGATCGGCGGATTCTCTGACCCAAAACCGGAGCTGCCGCAGAGCATGCTCCCTGAAGAGGCGGAATGCTCCCGTTTCCTGCAGGGCCTGCAGAAGGTGCATGAGAGGAAACAGGCACACAGTACGAACGCGATCTCCTTCGGGGATTACAGGAAGGAGGCGGGCGGACATGTATGAGAAGTTCTTTGAGATGCAGCATACCCCCTTCTCGCGGGATGTACCGCCGGAAGCCCTGTATGAATCTCCCGCCATGAGGGACGCACTGGGACGCCTTGCGTACGTGGCGGACCGCCAGCTGTTCGCGGTCGTGACAGCGGATGCAGGCTGCGGCAAGTCCACCCTGATCCGTAAGTTTGCGGCCAGCCTGCCGAAAGAGAGATACATCCTTCTCTACCTGTCAGACTCGAAGCTGACGCCGCGGTGGTTCTACCGGGGGTGTCTCGACCAGCTCGGGCTGGAAGCGCGTTTTTACAGGGGCGACGCCAAACGCCAGCTCCAGAAAGAGATCGAGATCATCCGCGGGATCCAGCACAAGTATGTCGTCTGTATCCTGGACGAGGCACATCTCCTGGAGAAGGAGATGCTGGAAGAATTCCGGTTCCTGTTGAATTACCGGTTTGATTCCATGAGTCCCATGGCACTTGTCCTTGCCGGCCAGACAGAACTCTGGGAAAACAAACTGAGGCTCCAGCGGTACGCGGCAATACGTCAGAGGATCGATATAAACTGTGTCCTGCCACATCTTGACCGGGCGGAAACGGGACAGTATATCCGGTCACATCTGGCCTACGCGGGCTGTGACAGGGATATCTTCAGTGATAAAGCACTTGACGAAGTTTTCAAGACCGCAACGGGGATCCCCCGCATGATCAATCGAATCTGTGAAAAGAGCCTGATGTACAGTTTCCAGCAACAGAAGCGGATCATAGACGATTACATGGTCAAGTATGTGATATCACATGAAATGCTTGCATGAATCCTGTCAGCAATGACCGGTACCGCCGTATCAGAGGCGGTGCCGGATTGCTGCAGGCCAATGACACAAACGCGAGCAAACCGGCGGCAGCCAGTCAGAGCAGGTCAGCGACAGCTCAGGAGATCAATAACA
>CAMORF010000328.1 GCA_946623485.1 uncultured Clostridia bacterium | reverse complement strand
CTCTTTTGCTGAAAATTTACTCAAGATTTTCTGGCCCCCTACCATATCCGGCTTCGCATTCCTATGGCGTTTTCGCCATTTGTACCATCCCCCCGTGCCCGGTTGCATTTCATATGTGATGCGAGGATGTTGTTGAGATCCAGTTCAAGCTCCGGCGCCTTGGCGACCGGGATCACATGGTCCGGTTCCCACGAATCAGGTGCAGATGACGGTTGCAGGTGATAGTTGATCTCCTGCCCGCAGATGTGACAAACAGCACGCGCCTTTCGGTCGCGATCCCATGCCATCCGCCGGACCTGTGGCCACCGTCCTGATCTGCTACTCAATAGCGCCGCCCTCCCGCGCACGTTTTGGCGCTGTGCGCCCCTCTGCCGGAAGGAGCGAAACCGGCAGCTCTCCAGTGATAAGAAAAGGGCAGGCGTATCAGCCTGTCCTTCCTACTATTCCACGCTAACAAGATATCACAGATATAGTGCCCCATGTGTATCAACATAAGATCCGCCGCACATAATGAACGGTCTTTATCGGGACGTCCATCGCATCCGCTATCTCCCGACAGCTCTGCTGTTCTCTGAGTCTGGAAAGGATCTCCGTTTTCTGATCGTCTGTCAGTCTGTGGTATTGCGCGTTCCGTTTCTTTTCGGATTCTCTCATGCAATGCCAGGAACAGAACAGCCGCGTACTGGTCCGGTACACCCATTCATTTGTCGGAATAAATTTACGATCGCAGACGGGGCATATGTGCTCGTGCCCAGTTATGTATGATCCCATAAGATATACCTCACCTTTCCCCGTCCGCACAATACCAGTCGTGATAATGTTCCGTTTCATGCTTCCTGCAAATGCAGAACCCAGACCCTACAAGATGCCCGTGCTTGCATACGCCGCACCTGACGATCTCCGGTTGCTCTTTTAGCAGGGTAAGTGCATCTGCCATCAGCGACAAAAATGGGGTTGCTAAACCCACATCGGGAAAACATTGCAGGAAATACGGGCAATCTGCTGGGCATGCCTTTTCCAAGCCTGCCGCAACACATTTCGTCAGCCCTTTGATAACCTTTTCACGTTCAGTCATCCCAAACCACCTTGAACCTTTCTCTGTCCGCATATGCGACACGTCCGCAGTCGTCTACAAGCATAAGCGTTCCGTCATCCTCTATAGCCCAACCGTCAATGTCGCAGTAGCAGAGATGCTTTGCCCAATCCTCATGTAGTGCGATGTTGTATGTGTCTGCTTCTTCGCCTGTTTTGCTGTCAATGACGATAAACGTTTCGCCATGTTCCTGCTCTTTCAGCATGGCAACAGCTTCGTTCGATGCATTCTGCAATTCCCAGAAATGGTTCTCCGCTTTGCTTGCAAAAGAAGCATTGCTTCGGCATTCCCGAAAATACTCTGCCATTTCCTGCAATAACCTGATAACTTTCTCCCGGTCAATCGAACGCTCCATTTGTTGCCCTCCTCCGAGTTATATCGTCAATAAGTTTCTGCTGTTCTTCCAACAAAGCGATTGCATCCCGACAAGCTTGCTCTCCGTATCCCCAATAGCGTTTCGGAATATAGCCGTGAATAAGTCCGATGGCATCACATAACCCTTTGATAACTTTCTCCCGGTCAGTCATTTTGTTCCACCGCCTTCATTATTTCAATCGCTATCATTTTCCTTCCCCCGATCCTTCTCCACGTTTAACAGCGCGAAAAATGCCTTCCTTGCCCGGAAAAAATCATTCCTCCTGGATGTCGGCATCATGATCGGATCCAGATCTGAATACCTGGTACCGGCACAAACATTCCGGATCAGTACGTTGTACCATTTCCCATCCTCGACAGCCAGCGCGCACCGGTTGACCAGGTCGATTTTCTCCATGATCGCCAGGCGTCTTTCTGCGGCAGCTGCGACAGGATCCACGACGCCGGAGCCGTGCGGTATACTGTCGATCTTCTGGCCATGGGTGCCAAGCAGGCTCTGGGCCTCGACCAACCAGGTCGGATATTGCCGGCAGAAATAGAGCAGCTCCAGATACCGCTCTTTTTTGATCCCGATAGCGTCCCAGCTCGGAATATAGTGTCTCATTCTGCCTATTCTCCTTCCGTGCTGATCAGGGCGGCGATCTCTTCGCATGTTTCCATCACCCGGATCTTGATGCTGTCCTCAGCCATGATCGTGTGGTCGTAGAAGACGATGATCCTGTCCGGATTGATGAAGACCGGCCCACGATCCACGAACTCATCGGCTTCCTTGCTTGCCCCTTGGAACCGTATAAAGCGTATAAGTGTTTTCTTCATGATAAAGGTTTTCTTCATGTGCTCACCTCCTTTAGCACCAGCCAGCGCTTGCCCTTGTACGTCCTAATGTCTTTGTACACCGGCATCCGGCAGTCATAATACAAAAACTGCTTCTGGCCGTTCTTGTTGTACGCGACCCGGCCCTCGATCTGAGTCAGGGCGCCGTACCTATCGCGGCCTTCCAGGTGTACATGCGTTCCGACCGGCAGATCTTTGACTTCCTTCGCGGTCACTTCTTTCGATTCGCTTGCTTGCCAGTACATAGTAGTCTCCTTCCCATCTATTTACTTCCCTTCGCTAATTTTCTTCAGCTCCTCCCGGATCCATTCATGGGGAACTGTCGAGGAATACTCGACAACTGTCACGCCGGTTCTCTGATTGACTAGGACATGATGCTCTTTAATCATACCGGCATTAATCAGTGCCTTATAAGCGGCAAGCTTCCTCCGCGGGATCCTGTTCTCCCAGTAATCAATGCACTTAATAAACGGCTTAACCTCTGTCATAGCTCGCTCCAATCCTCATCCCCTGCTGCGTCATAATAGATCATGATCCCAGGGGAATCGCTGTACCTTTTCACAATGGTTTCGGAGCAGATCAGCGCGTCATCTTTCCAGAATCCCATATCCGTCATAACATCCTTCAGCATCTTGTTCAGGTTGTCGGTATCCGGCCTCGTGATCTTCCAGCGAGAGAAGCCCGGCTGGTGTTTTTTCGCACTTTTCGGATAGGGAAAAAGCCAGGTTACAATCAGGAAGATTGCGCGGTCCGTTATCGGCTCCTCCGGGATATACGGCAGAAGCGCGTCCCGAAGTATGGCTT
>CAMORF010000327.1 GCA_946623485.1 uncultured Clostridia bacterium | reverse complement strand
ATGATAGGAAATCCATGATAGGGAATCCATGATTAGGAAATCCATGATAGGAAATCCAGGATAGGAAATCCATGATTAGGAAATCCATGATAGGAAATTCATGATAGGAAAGGGGGCTTTTAGCTTTTTATATGAAAAAGAGCGAAAAAGAACAGCTTGAGAAGGTGATGCAGCGGCTGGAAAGCGGAGAACTGGTGGATCAGGCCTGCTGGTCATTTATTAAGGAATTGAATTCGTACAGCGAGGAACGTCTTGAAAGCATCGCGATCCGCGACGGTTACCGTACATATACATACCGGCAGATGTTCCGTTACTGGGAGCGGTACGCGGAAGCATTCTCGGGCGTAGACATTACTGCCAGGAACCATTCGAGGGCGGCGCTCATCGGTACGCCGCTGACGGAGACAGTTTTTGCGTTCTATGGGCTGAATATGGCGGGCGCGTCGGTGTCCCTCATCTATCCCTTCGATCTGTTTGATGATAAGCAGATCGAGAGCATGATCGAGCGGGAACAGATCACGGACCTGATCGTCTCCGAACTCTATGCTTTTCCCAAGTTGATGAAGCGCCTGCTTCTAAACAAGGAGAGGCTGGGATTGAACAACATTATCGTGCTGGGAAGCCCGATGGGAGGCGAATTCGGGGTTCCTGCGCTGGAGCTGGTCCGGAATACCAACAGAGAGCTGTTCCGCGAACTGGAAGGCGGTCTCCTGATGGAAGACCTCCTGAATCAGTATGAGGCTTACCCCGTCGCATATAGTAAGGGCAAGTCCGATGTCGTGCTCCACACAACCGGTACTGTCAGCGGCATGCATAAACCGGTTCCGATGACCGACAAGGCCATGAATGCTTTTGTGGTCACTGCCATGAAGGCAAAGGAGACGTACAAGGATTTTGAAAAAGCGCCGAAGCATATGGTCACCTACCTGACCCTGAACATGTCCTGGGTCTATGCGATGGTAGACATGCTGCATACGCCGCTGGGGCTTGGCATGGAGATCGTCAGCCTGCCGGTAGGCGCCACCAATCCGAGATACTCTGAGGCGATCCAGCATTATGGGATCAATGTGCTCTTTACGAGCAAGAACATTCTGGATTCCTGGCTGAAGACCATGCCTGACATCGATCTTTCCAAGCTGAAGATCGTGTTTATGGGCGGCACTTATGTCTCTCCGGATTATAAGAAGCAGTTCAATGATTATCTGAAGTCATGCGGTTCCACGGCACGGATCATCAACGGTTACGGGCTTTCTGAGCTGGGCGGCGCCTGCCTGCTCTGCCCCTCGACACGGGAGGACGATGCGATCGGATTCCTGCTTCCCGGCTTCCAGGCGAAGATCTATGTGGAAGACGAGGATCTGTGCTATGATATCTCCGATGGGCCGCGTACCGGTGTCCTGCTCCTTCGCTCTGAGACCATGAGCACGGGCCGCCTGGGAGATACGGTGTTTTTCGAACTCGATCAGGTGGATGACGACGAATATTTTAATACCCATGACCTTGTGCGCGTAAACGAGGATGGCAGCCTGACCTGCATCGGCCGGTCCAACCAGTACTTTGTCAACAACGCAGGTGTCCGGTTTGATGCCGGTCTGGTGGAGAATGCGATCACGTCTCAGCCTGGTATCGTGGCCTGCGGCCTTGCGCCTGAGTTCCAAAAGATGCTGCATGACAACGTTCCGGTACTCTATGCTGAGATGAGCGAAAAGGGAGCCGGCGCAGTGGGTACCCTGCGGAAAGCGCTGATCCAGGCATTTATCAAGGACGGCGTGCTTGCGGATACCAACCTGCCCAGTCAGTGTGTGATCGTTGAGACCATTCCGCTGAATTCCAGCGGGAAGGTGGATGCCAGGAAGCTGGCTTCCGGTACAGTGACGGGAAGCCGTTATTCCGTGAAGCCTGTCTGGATGGAAGACAAGGTAGTCGACATCCTCCTTGTCCCGGCGGCGGAAGGCGAAAACGCTACCAATGGAGCGGGCGTCCCGGAAGAGCTTCGGGGCGATCCTTACACTATCCTGTCTGAAGTGTTTGCCGCGATTCCGGATCTGAACAAAGGACGTTATTCCAGGCTGTTTAAGATTCCGGGACTCAGGGAAATGGTTATGAAGCTGACCGGTTTTGACATGAATAACATTCCTGCCAGCGTGCGGAATATGACACCTACTATGTTTAACCTGGCATATCGCAAATATATGATGCCATTAATGAAAGGAGTAAACACAATGAGCAAGCAGAAGAAGAACACACCGAATGCATTTGGAACCATGTTCCAGGGGATGAAGCCGATGATGCCGCCGATGATGCCGCCGATGCCGTTCATGCCCGGGATGGGATGGTTCGGGAAGAAGGACAACGTCAAGGAGAAAGAGAATTCCGTGGTGGAGAATATCAAGTCCAAGGCGGGGAATCTCAAGTCCAGCATACCGACCTACTGGGATAAGATGATCGAGATGCAGAAGTCCACCATGGAGGCTTCCAGGGATCAGTATAACCAGTTCTTCGAGCATATGATGGATATGGAGGATACCTTTGCTTCTTCCCTGTCTGAGGACGCAATCAGCCTGCTGGGGATTGCTGCCTTCGCGATGTCCCCGAAGGAATTCATGAATTGGGTGAAGCAGTTCCAGGAGGCGCGGAATGCTTATTTCGTAGAGCGGGTAGATGCTCAGTTCAACTTCTTCTTCAAGAAACAGGAGCAGGTTCGTGAGATGGTGGATTCTGCGGCGAAGAATGGAACCAAGAAGAAGGAAGATGCTGAAAAGGCTGAGGCCGAACAGGACGAGGCGGCTGAGGAGTAATTGTCAGTTACATAGATTAATAAAGTATATACAACAGTTACATAGATTAATAAAGTATATACAATAAAGTGCGAAATGACAGGCGGGCTGTGATCTGATCAGGGTTACAGTCCGCCTGCTGTGTTCTTTGATACGATAATACAGTTCAAAAAAACACATATGGTTTAACATGAATGGGTGCATTCTGAATCCTGTTGCATCATAAGAGTTTACTACTGATTGTATAGTGAATCATCTACGGATCCCGAAGCGATTATTCTAAGGATCTGTTACAAAATAACTTGTACATCTTGCTTGTCTTTTCATCCGA
>CAMORF010000326.1 GCA_946623485.1 uncultured Clostridia bacterium | reverse complement strand
CATCAGAAAGAAGGCAGCCACGCTGATCAGGGACTGCTTCTCAAAATAATGCATATCATCGTTGAATGTGACAGAGGCCTCATATGCACTGGTGGAATAGAGCATGACAAGACCAAAGCAGGTCAAAAGAACGACGACAGCCATGAGATTATAATCATAATAATCCCATCCTTCCGCCTTCTGAACACTTTTTTTCCCGGAAAGCAGCGTAAAATTCCTTCCCGTCCTGTCCCTTCTGCGGGAAGCCCCGCCAGACCGTGCTTCTTGCGCCATTCACATCCCCCTGTATCCGCGCCGCATCCAATCATGCATCAGGGGCAAAAGAACCTTTTGCCCCCACTGTTCTGTACGATTCGCGCCCTCTCGCTTCCCGGCCGCGGTGCTCCTCGTCATCATTCAATTCTTTGAATTAATATACGGAATCAATCCGCCTGCCTGAATAATCTTCTGCATGAAAGGCGGAAATGCCTGCCCCTTCCAGCTCATGTCCAGCGTCTTGTCGGTAATGATTCCGGTATCCAGATCCACTTCCACCTGATCCCCGGGCTGAATCTTCCGGGCCGCTTCCGGGCATTCCACGATGGGAAGCCCGATATTAATGGCATTGCGGTAAAAGATCCTGGCAAATGTCTGCGCGATGACGCAGCTGACACCCGCAGCCTTAATCGCAATCGGCGCGTGCTCCCTGGAGGAACCGCACCCGAAATTCTTCGCGGCGACAATGATGTCGCCCTGCTTCACTTTTTCGGTAAATGAACTGTCGATGTCTTCCATGCAGTGGGAAGCCAGTTCCTTCGGATCGGAGGAATTGAGATACCTTGCCGGAATGATGACATCCGTGTCTACATTATCGCCATACTTGAATACAGCGCCTTCCAGTTTCATGGCTCGGCTCCTCCTTTCAGATCTCTTCCGGCGACGCGATCCGGCCCGCTACCGCGCTGGCCGCCGCTACCGCAGGGCTCGCCAGATAAATCTCAGAATACCCGGCACCCATCCGCCCGACAAAATTCCGGTTCGTCGTGGAGACGCACCGCTCTTTGTCGGCAAGAATTCCCATATAACCTCCCAGACACGGGCCGCAGGTAGGGGTAGACACAACAGCGCCGGCTTCGATAAAGATCTTCAGCAGTCCCTCTTCCATTGCCTGGAGATAGACCTGCTGCGTCGCGGGAATGATGATGCAGCGTACATTTTTCGCAACATGGCGTCCCTTCAGGACCGAGGCAGCGGCAGCGAGGTCAGACAGCCGTCCATTGGTACAGGAACCGATCACTGCCTGGTCAATCGGGATATTGCCCACCTCATCGATCGTCTTCGCGTTCTCCGGAAGGTGGGGGAAGGATACGGTCGGGCGAAGCTTTGACAGATCGATGGTATACTCCTTCTCATACTCCGCGTCCGGATCCGCCTCAAAAACAGTCCAGCTCCTCGTGGAATGCTCCTCCATGTATTGGATGGTCTTCTCATCCACCGGGAAAATCCCATTCTTACCGCCAGCCTCAATCGCCATATTCGCGATGGTGAAACGGTCATCCATCGTCAGGTACTGAATCCCGTCACCGGTAAATTCCATCGACTGGTACAGCGCCCCGTCTACCCCGATCATGCCAATGATATGCAGGATGATATCTTTGCCGCTCACATACGCCGCCGGCTTTCCGGTCAGGTGGAACCGGATCGCGGAAGGAACCTTGAACCATGCCTTCCCCGTCACGCAGCCTGCTGCCATATCCGTAGACCCCACTCCGGTGGAAAACGCGCCAAGCGCGCCGTATGTGCAGGTGTGGGAATCCGCGCCGATGACAACATCCCCCGCAACCACCAGCCCTTTCTCCGGCAGAAGCGCATGCTCGATTCCCATCTGGCCCACATCAAAATAATTCGTAATCTCATGCTTTGCGGCAAACTCACGGACACACTTGCAGTGCTGCGCAGACTTAATATCCTTATTCGGGATAAAATGATCCATGACCAGCGCAATCTTGTCCTTGTCAAAAACCTGGTCGCTGCTGAACCGCTCCATCTCCTTGATGGCCACGGGGGTAGTAATGTCATTTCCCAGGACAAGGTCCAGATCCGCCTCAATCAGATCTCCCGCGTGTACGCATGCAAGCCCTGCCGCGCGGGCAAGGATCTTCTGAGTCATCGTCATACCCATCGTCTGAATCCTCCTGAATGCCAGGCCTGCCTGAGTGCCTGCCCGGGCAGGCCTGCATCCTTCATGAAATGATCCTGCGTGATCCTTAGTTATTGATCAGCTTGTCCTCATCGCTCCAGGAATAAAGCTTACGGATGTCCTCTCCGATCTTCTCCGCCGGATGAGCCGCATGCTGCTTGCGGAGCGCCTTGAAATGCACCTGCGCGCCTGCGTCGCTCATGTCAAGCAGGAAGTCCTTCGCAAAAGTGCCATCCTGGATATCCTTCAGGATTTCCTTCATCTTTGCCTTGGTCTCATCCGTGATGATCTTCGGGCCGGTGATATATCCGCCATATTCCGCCGTATTGGATACAGAATACCACATTCCGCCAAAGCCGGACTGATAGATCAGGTCAACGATCAGCTTCATCTCATGGATGCACTCGAAATATGCATTTCTCGGATCATACCCTGCCTCTACCAGCGTCTCGAACCCGGCCTGCATCAGGGCAGTCACGCCGCCGCAGAGAACTGCCTGCTCGCCAAACAGGTCTGTCTCTGTCTCAGTCTTATAGGTGGTTTCCAGAAGGCCGGCACGCGCGCCACCGATTCCAAGACCATACGCCAGCGCCAGGTCAAGTGCCTTCCCGGTATAATCCTGCTGCACCGCTACCAGGCAAGGTGTTCCCTTTCCGGCCTGATATTCTGAACGGACAGTATGACCGGGGGCCTTCGGCGCGATCATGGTAACATCAACATAAGCCGGAGGAACGATGCATCCATAGTGAATGTTAAAGCCATGCGCGAACATCAGCATGTTGCCCTCTTCCAGATTGGGCTCGATGTCTTCGCGGTACAGCTTTGCCTGCTTCTCATCATTGATCAGAATCATGATGATATCCGCTTTTTTGGTTGCCTCGGCCGCAGTATAGACCTCAAATCCCTGCTCCTTCGCGCGGTTCCAGCTTCTGGATCCTTCATACAGGCC
>CAMORF010000325.1 GCA_946623485.1 uncultured Clostridia bacterium | reverse complement strand
GCCTTGCCTGTTTCAGCATTGCTTTCGCTCTGCGCTGCAGCCTTGCCTGTTTCAGCATTGCTTTCGCTCTGCGCTGCAGCCTTGCCTGTTTCAGTTTCGGCTACAGTGTCCCTTGCCGGGATTTTGTCGTCCGCGAAATCCTGCAGCCAGTGGAATTCTCCGGTTTTCTTCACATCCTCGCCATAGATCGTCTTCCAGTCATCCCGCATGGAGATCACCTGGTAGCCCATGTCCTCCCACTTTTTCCGAAGCTCAGGACCCTTTTCAGGATTGCCGTAATCACGCACATCATCATCCGCCACCAGCATGAATGCAGCGCTGCGGTATGGGTTGTTCAGCAGTGCGTAATTATTCATGCTCACGTCGCCTGAGCTGTTGCCGAAGGACAATACCGGCTGCTGGCCGATCTCCTGGACAATCTGTGCTACTTTGTTCGTCTTGAGATCCTTGATAATCAGTTTGTCTGTGCGCACTACGGTGTCATCCCCGGTGAACACATACTCAATACCATCCGTGCTGCCCTGCCCGCTGGCAGCCATCAGCGTGTCGGAGCCTATGGTTTGATCGGACGGGATCCCCAGTGCATCTCCCATAAATGTACGGACGATGAAGCGGTCACTCCCCGAGACAACGTAGCATTTAAACCCGTAAGCGGTCAGATACGTCAGGACTTCAGCCATCGGACGATAGTAGGCTTCGCCATAGGTCATGCCTTCAAATCCATCCGCCTCATGTTCCAGCACATTCCTGACAAACGCGGCATACTCTTCCATCGTCATGCCCGCGAAGGCCTTCGCCTGATGATGAGAGAAATCATAGTCAAAGCCCTCCGGGAAGGACTTATCCAGCGCGTGATCCCGCATCATACGGCCAAATTCCAGCATCTCCGCATCCGGCTTCCAGGACGGATCTGACAGGATACGGTTCGCCAGCAGAACCACCTCCAGATAGGTCGGAAACAGCTCGCCCGACAACGTACCATCCATGTCGAATACGGCAATTCGGGCTTCCTCAGGAATGAAATCCTCTGATTCCTCATCCGTGACTGACTCAACGTAATCCACCAAGGCACTGAGCGCCGGAGCATCTTCGTTCCATTGCTCAAACAGTGTATCCAACCCCAAATCCAACTCATCCGCCAACGCGGAACCAGACATCGCCAAAACCATCCCCGTCAGCACGAGAAGCATCGTCAGCATTCCAAAAAACTTTTTTCGCATATACATTTTCCTCCAGTCTCACTCAATACTTCTTGATCGATAGTTCTTGAACTATACTTCCTGATTCATAGTTCTTAATCTATACTTCCTGATCTATACTTCTTGATTTATACATCCTGGAATTCTGCAGGCTGCCGCGATACCGGATATTCGGATCAAACTTCTCCGGCCCTTCCTCTCCGCCAAAAGCAAATGGCTGCGAATAGAATCCATCTCTTCTGAACTTGACTGCTTTAATCTCCATCATTACTTCCTCCCTGCCTTTCTCATACCTTGAACTCATACCTTGAACTCAAGCCTTAATGTAAAGTGCCAAACTGTGCTTACTCCCACATAGTAATTGTACCATAAACAAGCATGCTAAGGATCTGTTCAGAATAACTTTTCATTTTTCATGATTCCATGATTCCACATCAAAAAAGGAGGCTTAATACGGAGCATGAAGCAAAGCATAAAACAGAGATAACTATTCAGCATTCCTCATTGCGGACAAACAGAGTATGAAACGGAGAACCGTCCCTCGTTTCGCCTTGAAAATGCCGGGGCAAATAACATTTCGCCCCGGCATCCTCAGGATCTGTGAATAGTTATCAGATCATTAACCTGAAACATTTAGCACAGATTAATATTCAACGGCTTATTTTGCGCTTTCCAGATAAGCAGCAACTCTCTTTGCCACGTTGTCCTTGATATTGTTGTAGAAGTAGGAATAGTCGCTTGCGTGCCTGCCATCCGGTCCGAAGAACGCATTCGCTATCTCAGCAATTTCAGCCGGCGCCGGCTCGGATTCAGCGTGCGTCACGATAACACCGCGCTCCGGAATCACCTGTGCATCCGCACCGACATCGGTAATCTCGTTCTTGCCGGTCTTTTCGTTCGGCATATACGAACCCAGATTCTCGCTCGCCGGAGCATAGGTATCATCAAGCTTCCAGTTCAGCGGGTTGATACTGATCGCATTCGGCAGCAGCACTGCAGTCGATACTTTTTCCTCAGCATTCTTAGGACCTTCTGTATTCCAGCTCACGATCACGCCCGTGTCACTCTCGCCGGTCGCAAACTTCAGGTACGGGCACTCTTCGAGGTCATCCTTCGTGACAGCATAGCCGATGAGGTATGCAGCGACCATGCGCTCATAATACTCCGGGTGCTCTTTGAAGTAATTCTTCAGCACATATTTAGACATGGCAGAGCCCTGGCTGTGGCCAGCGATAATGAACGGACGGCCATTGTTGTAGTTCTCAAAGTAGTAGTCAAGCGCAGCCGTGATATCTTCATAAGGCGTACCGGAAATCGCACCATCGATGGTCCCTGTCTCCTGCCAGACTTCCCCGGCATGTCTCAGGCCAGACTGACGGTAGTACGGCACAAACACGTTGGTGGAGTCCTGGAATGCGCTTGCATGCGCATCATATTCCACCGGTGCGCTCTGCTTCATCTCAGGGTTGCCGACCTCTGCATAATCTGGCGCGCCTTCCTCGAAGCTCGACACAATATACTCTGTAGCTAAGATATAAAACGTGTCAACATCCTTGGTGATTGCCGGAATCTGAACCCAGGAAGATGCCTGGGAATAATCATATCCCTCTCCCGCTTCCTCAGCAGCCTCATCCACAAGGGCTGATACCTCTGCATCCATAGCCTCGGTGTCAGCTTCGGTCATTGAGCTTCCCCAAGCTGTCATGCTAAATGCAGCAGCACAGACCAACCCCATTACCAACGCTTTCTTTTTCATTTCTATTTCCTCCATAATATAATAGTTACACTGTTTTTATAAATAACGTCAGACCTGACATCGGGTTCTGTTCTATCAACATCAAATCCGACGGTTATTTCTCATCAACCATTTACCTGCTTTCCAAAGGAATCACTATCCTTCCCGATTACGCTGCTTTCTCCATGATACAAGACTGCCCCAGCTTCGTCCTGA
>CAMORF010000324.1 GCA_946623485.1 uncultured Clostridia bacterium | reverse complement strand
ACAACCTGAGGGCAGACATGAAGAACAAGCCTGCCCCGCTGCTGAACCCCGGAACTCACCAGCCTATGACCGCCGAGGAACTGAGCGGCGTTTTCTGCGAAGATCTGGTAAAGCAGGAGCTGGACAACGAGACCCGTGAGTATCCTGTCCCGCAGGAGATCCTCGACTTCTACAAGATGTACCGTCCCTCGCCGCTGGTCCGGGCGTACTGCCTGGAAAAGAAGTTGGGTACTCCCGCAAAGATCTATTACAAGTTTGAGGGCAACAACACCAGCGGCAGCCATAAGCTGAATTCGGCCATCGCGCAGGCCTACTACGCGAAAAAGCAGGGGCTGAAGGGCGTGACAACGGAGACGGGTGCAGGCCAGTGGGGAACGGCCCTTTCCATGGCCTGTGCCTACTTCGAGCTGGACTGCAAGGTCTACATGGTCAAGGTTTCCTATGAGCAGAAGCCTTTCCGACGTGAAGTGATGCGTGTTTACGGCGCGGATGTGACGCCTTCTCCGTCCATGACAACACAGGTGGGCCAGAAGATCCTGGCAGAGCATCCCGGAACCACCGGATCGCTGGGATGCGCGATCTCCGAGGCAGTGGAGGTAGCCGTGACCTCTCCGGGATACCGTTATGTGCTTGGCAGCGTGCTGAATCAGGTGCTGCTGCATCAGTCAGTAATCGGTATGGAGACAAAAATAGCCATGGACAAGTACAGCATCAAGCCGGATCTGATTATCGGGTGCGCTGGTGGCGGCAGCAACCTTGGCGGACTGATCGCTCCTTTTATGGGTGAAAAGTTGCGGGGTGAGGCTGATTACCGAATCATTGCTGTGGAGCCCGCGTCCTGTCCGAGCTTTACCCGGGGTGTCTACGCGTATGATTTCTGTGACACTGGAATGGTTTGTCCTCTGGCAAAGATGTACACCCTTGGTTCTGATTTTATTCCTGCACCGAACCATGCTGGCGGCCTGCGGTATCACGGTATGAGTCCCATCCTGTCCCAGCTGTATGACGACGGGATGATGGAAGCGGTTTCTGTGCCCCAGACTCGGGTATTTGAAGCAGCAGAAACCTTTGCCCGTACGGAAGGAATTCTGCCCGCGCCGGAGAGCAGTCACGCGATATGTGCCGCCATCGACGAAGCAATGAAGTGCAAGGAAACCGGTGAAGAGAAGACGATTCTGTTCGGCCTGACGGGCACCGGATACTTCGATCTTGTGGCATATGAGAAGTTCCATGATGGAAAAATGGACGACTATATTCCTACAGACGACGAACTGGCGGCGTTCCGCGCTCGCCTGCCGAAAATGTAAGTGACAGACACACCTCCCCCGGCCATGGAAACTGTTCCAGCTTTTGTGGCCGGGACCTTCTTTATTCGAGAAAGACAAACAGAAGTAATCCAGCCCAACGATCCACGGTTGATGTGAACGAGTTGCCCGCTGAGGCTCGGTAAAATATAGTTGTACAGGATATCGCTTTTCCGGGTCAGAAGATCATATATATCGATGGGGTCCATGTCCAGATCCTTAGCAATGCTTTCTACACAGAAGATCGCAAATTCAATTTGTTTTTCATCCATGTTCTCTCCCTCATGCTCCCTCCGTCGGTTCTTCAGTATCCCATTCGCTTCCTGTAGGTACCGTTTATTATACAGGAATACGCTGCAGCTGTTCCTCCCTCACGCCATATGCTTCTCCGCGTTCTCCTTCATCCGCGTAATAATCTCAAACAGCTTCCTGCACCTGGCCGGATCAAACAGCTCAAAGATCTTCGCCGGAAAATCAAACGGCGCGTGGGTCAGATCCTCCGTCTCCCGGATATATCCGTTCTTTTCGATATACGCAATCACCCGGTTCACAAAGTTGATCTGCCTTTGATTCAGCTTCTCCTGATTGATGAAATCCGCAAAAATCCCCTGCACCGTGTCGTGATCCATCCCCGCGATTTTCCTCACCAGCAGCCCGAAGGGCGTATCCTGATAGTTCCGCTCATAGTCCTCCGCGGTCCCCAGCTCCTGGGTCAGAATCCGCTCCAGCTCCCCGTATTCCTTCTCCGTCAGCGGCAGGTTATGGGTCAGCTTGTGAATCACCGTGGTGTCCCGGTGGGTGTGGATATACTGGTTCACTTCCTCCTTGTAGTCCCGGTATTCCTCCTCCGTTTCGAAGGGTTTCCCCTCCTCCCGGTGCGTCACCTCGTCCGTCAGGTTCGTGTGGATGGCCTTGTATTCCGTGATGTCCGTAATGTATTTGATCAGCCCCCGCAGCTTCTCCCGGACCTCCTCATAGTCCCGGATCCCCGCTCCCGCCCAGTAATCCGGCGAGCTGGTCTGATAGATCAGCGGCATCTGCTGGTCCACCGCCGAGATCCCGCCCTTGGTTTTCAGCAGCTGGCTCAGCTTCACCAGCTTCCCGCTGGCCTTCCGCAGGTCCTGCCCTCCGTTCAGCGCCGCCAGCATCATCGTATAGATGTGGTTGTCATACCGCTTCGCGCTCTCGTCCTGATCCGGATTATAGATCATCGGCGCGATCACCTTCGTCAGCGTGGTCATCTTCTCTGTGTCCAGCTGGTCAAACGCCTGAATGTCCCGGAAGGGTTCGATGGCCTCCCGGTACATCCGCACGCTGGCCAGCTCCGGATTCAGCCCCATGATCTCCCTGTGGCAGGCTTCAATCAGCTTCTTCCGGAAGGCCTGGCTCTCCTCGTCCTTCCAGGCTTCTCCCTGCAGCTTCTCCGCGATCTGCACCCGCTTGGTGAAGATCGCCTGCTGCACGGACATGGAATCCTGTCCCTGGATCCCGTTGGGCTGCTCCCGGAAGAATTCAAAGTTCCCGCAGTAGTCGAAGATGTAGAAGTGCTTCTTCCCGCTGTATTCTCCCAGCAGGCCGTCCACGCAGATCATGTCGTCGCATCTCCGGGTTCCCCGCCCGATCATCTGCCAGAATTTGGTCTTGGAATACACGTGCTTGAAGAACACCAGGTTCCCGATGTGCGGCACATCGATGCCCGTATCCATCATGTCCACCGATACCGCAATCTGTGGCCGCTTCTCCAGCTCCTCCTCCCAGGGAATCGGCGGAGCCGGCGCCCGGAAGTCCTCGATGTCCTTCATCGCGTAGCTGTCCCCGCATACGATCCGCTTGCAGAAGGTCCCGTGAT
>CAMORF010000323.1 GCA_946623485.1 uncultured Clostridia bacterium | reverse complement strand
GGCCAGTTTCCCACATGCTGCCGGGAACCGGTCAGGGCATTAAATACGGTCGATTTGCCGGAGTTCGGCTGTCCCAAAAGAGCGATCCTGTTCTTCATTGTGCTTGCACCTCGATTCTTTCCGCGTCCATGCGGTTGACAGCGATCAGTGTCTCCCGCAGATACAGGAGCACCGGCATTTTTCTGTCGTTGCGGACGGTCTGGAAGGCCGTTCCTTCCGTAACACCGATCGAAGTGATGCGATTCATAAAGTGTGCATCCCCGCCGATCTTCCGGATCACACCATTCTGATCCGGCCTGGTTTCTGTCAGTTTCATAGCTTTTCATCCTCCTTCTTCCGGGAAGCGCAGCCGCTGCAGCCTGCACAGCCGCAGCCGCAGCTGCACGTCCCGTGTTTGCGTTCTCTGATCTTGCTCCTTATCAGGAAAAATACGATTGCTGCCAAAATGAGCAAAAGAACTATTGAGGCAAAATTCTCTCCGATCCAGGAAATCATAACCCTGCTCCCCGCTGTCTTTTTACTTTCCAGCCTGCCGCTTCCCGCCGCTCGCTGATGAAGCACCGATTAACAGTTAACACTGTCTTTTGACCTTCCAGCTTGCCGCCTCGCGCCGCTCACTGATAAAGTCCCTGTAGATTCCTTCCTCTTCCATCAATTCCCCGTGTGTCCCCTGCTGCACAATCTTTCCGTGGTCTACGACCAGGATCTGGTCGGCATGTTCCACCGTCTTCAGGCGGTGGGCGATCATGATGACCGTCTTCTCTTCTGTCAGCGCCTGGATCGCCCGCATCAGATCATTCTCATTTTCCGGATCCACATTGGCGGTTGCCTCATCGAGGAAAATGACCGGCGCGTCCTTCATCATGGCCCGGGCAATGGAAATGCGCTGTTTTTCCCCGCCGGAAAGGCTGGCGCCGCCCTCTCCGATCACGGTTTCATAGCCGTCCGGCAGCGCCTCGATAAAGTCGTGGCAGCAGGCCTTTTTCGCCGCCTCGATCACCTTCTCCATGGGCGCATCCGGCTGCCCGAAACGGATATTATCGGCAATGGTATCGTGGAAGAGGTAGACATTCTGGAAAACAAAGGAGAAGTTTTCCATCAGGGAATCCATGTCGTAATCCTTCACATTTCTTCCGCCCAGGGTCACTGTTCCGGCATCCACATCCCAGAACCTGGCCAGCAGGTTCACAAGTGTTGTCTTGCCTCCGCCCGAAGGTCCGACAATGGCCGTTGTTGTCTTTTCCGGAATCTCCACGGTCACACCGTCAATGACCTTGCGCTTCTCATAAGAAAATTCCACATCTTCTGCGGCAAGATTCCTGTTCTCAGGCGTGATCATCTCCCCCGTGATATCCATTTGCGGCGTATCCAGGATCTCCTGCGCCCTTGACACACTCACGTCCACCACCCTGAGAAGGGCGGAATAATTGCCTGCCGTCTCCAGGCTGGCATAGACAATAAATGCGGAGATCACCATGACGACCGCCGTCAGGGCATCCATAGACCCTTGGCAGTAGAAAAAGCAGGACAGGGCCACCATGCATACTCCGGTCAGCTTGGCCAGAAGATTCTGAGCGCTCATGCGGGGGATCAGGGTCAGTTCCATGTCTGAATTTACCTTGACATTGGCCGAGACAGCGTCGTTCAGTTCCCTGCTCTTTGTTCCGGTCAGATGATAAGCCTTTACCTCCGCCATACCCTGCAGGTATTCCAGCACTTTCTCGACTACGCGCTCATCGGAGTCTATTTTCTGCACGGCCATGATACCGGCAGCTTTCTGAAGGAAACGATTGGCAAAGAGAAACAGCCCAAATCCGCAGAGCAGTACCAGCGCGATCCGCCGGTCAAAAAAGAACAGCATCACAATGATCAGAGACGTCGTCAGCAGGCCTTCGCAGACCATCATGATTACACGCGTCGCGACATTTTCCAGGTTCTCCATCACATTTGTGGTGACCGAAGTGATCTGCCCCAGTGACTTCTCGTTGAAATATCCCATGGGCAGATATCTCATGTGCTCGGCAATCTCCACACGCTTCCTGGCGCAGGTGTCATATCCGCCTTCGGTCTGGAGCATCATGCTTCTGGCTTTGACCAGGCTGGAACTGACAATGGAAAAAAGCATGATTCCAAGTGTAAGAAGAATATCCTGCGTCGTCACACTGCCGCGAAGCAGCGCACGCACCATACAGGCTATGGCAGGGATCTTAAGCGCTTCGAAGATCGCCTGCAGTACTCCCAGAAGAATGGACTGATGAAATCTGCGGCGGTTTTCCTCCCCGCAGAAGGCAAAAAAGCGGCTGATGATCTTAACCATTGTCCTTCACCTCCATATGCGCCTTCCACATCTTTTCATACAGGTCATGATGAGCAAGCAGTTCCTCGTGGGTCCCTTGCTCATGGATCCTGCCGTCCTTCACCACATAGATCCTGTCTGCATCCACGATGGTGCTGAGTCGGTGTGCAATGACGATCAGAGTCTTGCCCTCCGTAAGCTTCGAAACAGATCTCTGGATCACTGCTTCATTTTCCGGATCCGTATAGGCAGTAGCTTCGTCCAGGATCACTACAGGGGCCGCTTTCAGCATAGCTCTGGCAATGGAGATCCGCTGCCGCTCGCCGCCGGAGAGATGCCCGCCGGAACTGCCGACCAGGGTGTCATAACCCTTTTCCAGGCTCATAATGAAGTCGTGGCAGCCGCTCATTTTTGCTGCTTCTTCCACCTCTGCGTCTGTCGCGGAAGGTCTGCCCAGCCGGATATTTTCTCTCACTGTCATATTGAAGAGATAGTTGTCCTGTGAGACAAAGGCGACCTTATCGGCATAGGCCTCCTGGGGAATATCACGGATATCGCTTCCGCCGATTGAGATACTGCCGCCGGTCACATCCCACAGGGCTGCGATCAGACGCGCGATCGTGCTCTTACCGCTGCCGCTGGGGCCGACCAGGGCGACAAAACTCCCTTCCGGGATCTTCATGGAGACGCCGTGAAGGACTTCGGTATCAACAGAACTCTGAAGGCTTTTGACAGTTCCTGTGTTTTGTCCTTTCTCTTCTGTTTCCGCCGTGCTCTTTTTGGCCAAACCTGTTACGGAATGATAGGAAAAATGCACATCCTTCAGCTCCAGGTCATTTTTCTCCGGCACATTTCCCGTCTCCGGCCTGA
>CAMORF010000322.1 GCA_946623485.1 uncultured Clostridia bacterium | reverse complement strand
ATGCCCTCCCCCAGCTGCTCAATAAACAGCGCACGGTCATTTTCCGTCACCTTCTCGGAAATCGGGTCATAAAACTTCGGATGAAAGATCTTCTTCCCTGTCCGCTTCGCGTACAGCACCAGCCGCATCAGCTCTGTCTTATTCATATACAGCCAGTCCGGTTCATAGGCATTGATCCGATCGATGACCTCTTCCTCCGGTGCGTACTGATCCACAAATTCATGCCGGAACACACCGAGCTTCTGGAGAAAAGTATCCTGCCCGCCCGGATTGACATCATGCATATTGATACGGCTCATCATCTTCCCGGTCAATGGATTGTAGCCGCAGCACAGCATGACCCTGTACCAGTTTGCCTTCATGTATGCCTTCTCCCGGGGAGAGAACAGCACACTCACCGGCTTTCCTGTAGACCCTGAGGTCGTATCACAGATCCAGTCCCTGTACCTTGGCTGATCCTTCAGGCTCCCCATCCATTCACGAAGCTCATTCTTTGTCAGAACCGGAAGCTTCGTCAGGTCATTTCCTGTCCGGATCTCATCCGGGCTTACACCGGCGCGGTCAAACCGTTCTTTATAAAAATCTATTTCGTACGCGCGCCTGGCCAGCTTCTGAACCCGCTCATTCTGCAGCTCCATCACCTTACTGAAGTTCTTCGGGATCCGGTGGGCCATTCTGGGCAGATCCGCCAGGATATAGCCGTTCATCAGTTTCTTCTGCATCTTTTCCAGCATATACCATCTTCCTCTATTCCCAATGCCATGGTGCCTTGCCGAAAGGAGCTGTGCCCCTATCTCACTTCCACCTCAATATTTCCAAGAACACGATCCAGGGCGGCTGTCGCCTCCGCCAGTGTCTTTCCCTTCGTGATCACATGGCCGATCCGGTTCGGCCCTACATGGAACTTCTTCACCTGGTCGCCGACCGTGTAATCAAAGACGACCTCATAGAGGTTCGGATCGCTCTTCGGGTTCCGGTTTGCAAGGGCAATGATCTCCCCATCCTTGTCACTCATCAGAAGCTTCGACGCGTTCGGCACATGACACTGCGTCGGAAAGTCCGGCTTCTCCCCAAGCGCCACCTCTATAATCTTCCGGTAGTAATCATACCCATAGTAAATGGAAACCAGCTCTGCCAGGCACGTCGCGCCGGAGCGCCCTCCAATCTCAAGCACATAGGTCTTGCCATCCTGCATGATGAAATCGCAGTTGCAGGCACAGTTGTCCAGCTTCATCGCCATAAGTGCCTTCTGTGTCGTCTCGCAGCAATCTTCCAGCTGCTCCTTCGTCAGCGCGTAAGGGGCAAAATGTCCTGCCGGGACACCGGTGCTCCCGTGGAAAATATAATCTCCATGCGGGAGAATGAACTGAACCTTTCCGTCCATAACAAAGGCCTGCGCTCCGAATTCCCGCCCGACGATGAATTCCTCTACAATATAGTAATCCTTACGGGTAAATGACTGTGCGTTGCGGATTGCGCCGGCAAGCTGGGATGGCCTGTCAACACGTGTAATGCCGCGGCTTCCCGACGAATCCACGATCTTGACGATCAGCGGGTATTCCATTCCCTCGATCTTCCGGTTCACATCCTCATTGAAATATACCTTACGGTACTTTGCCGTGCGCACACCATTGTCCTCATAGCATTTCTTCATCAGAACCTTGTCGCAGGCAAGCTTTGCGGCTTCATAAGAAATCCCCGACAGGCCAAGGGCATCATTCACCCGGCCGATGGTCATGACCGCCACGTCGGTTCCTGCTGTGCAGATCCCATCGATGCTCCGGTCCCGGGCCGCCTGAAGAACTGCCTCCGAATCCACGGTATTGATATGCAGAACCTCATCCGCATACGAAAATCCGGGATAATTACCGGGAATGGAAACGGCGATCGTATAGATTCCCATCTCCTTAGCCGTTTTAATCAGTGGAACCTGATAGGTTCCGGCTCCCATAATCATCAGTTTTTTCATAATTCATCTCCAATCTGCCGCCTTTGCTTTGGCAGCCTGTCAGCCACCGGAGGCGTTCCTTCTGTCAGCGCACGCCTCCTCTGAGAAAAAGCGCTCCCCCCGGGAATTTTCCAGCCATGGGGCACTTCCATGCTCATCAATCTGTCTCACCACAAACTGAGGATTGTTGCTCATCCCAAGGAAGATCCTTCCGATGTACTCTCCAATCAGGCCCATGAACAGCAGGATCAGGCCGGAGAAGAAGAAGATCGAAACCATTACACTCGGCCAGCCGATGGCAGTGACCGGGCGGATCAGCTTGCGGATGATCACGCCTATGATCCCGATCAGGCCTGCAATGGAAAAGAGATATCCGAGAACGGTCGCAATCCGAAGGGGGACGATCGAAAAGCCGATCATATTCGCCCACAGGCCGACCAGCTTCCTGAATGTATAGCCGCTCTGACCGACCTCCCGCTTAAAATGCTCCACCGGCACACAGCTGATGTTGCGTGTCACCCTCAAAAATACACCCTGAATATGCGTATAAGCACTGTGGTACTGGATTGCGTAATCCCGAACAAATCTGCGGATCACCCAGTAGGAGCTGGTCTTCATATCCTTCGGCTTCCCAATCAGCACCCGCAGAGACCATTGATTGAACCGGCTCCCCAGATTGCGGCCTCCGGAATGCTCCTTATGGGGGTAATACGCGTATACGATATCATACCCCTTGTCCATCTCATCCAAAAGCTTTGGCAGCTGCGTCGGGCTTGTCTGCCCGTCATCGTCCATCGAGATAATGATGTCGCCCTTCGCATAGTTCAAGGCAGCCATCTGGGCATTGTGCTGGCCGGCATTCTTCGCCAGCTCGATTGCCCGTACATTCGGGTAATCCTCCACCAGACGGCGGAGCTCCCTGACCGTTGCGCCGTCGTCCGGGCTGCAGTCATCCACAAGGACAAACTCTACCTCGCCCCTCTTCATCTGTTCAAACTGCTCCATCGTCTCCCCGACCACCTTACGGATCGTCAGGGAAGACTTATAGCAGGGTATTACCACTGTATAAAGCATAGATTCATCTCTCATGTAAAATCGCTAAGCCACTGGACGCTCCATACACAGAGGGCATCCTGTATCTCTTTCCTATGAACCGTACAGGCACCCTTCGCAGGATACGTTACAAGTCACACCCCCGCCAGCGGGACGGCCTGTGGGTGCGCCC
>CAMORF010000321.1 GCA_946623485.1 uncultured Clostridia bacterium | reverse complement strand
AATTCTCCGGGGAATAGACCTGCTATCAAAACGCGTTGCCCATCTGGTAATTGTATCAGACGAAGTCAACCGGGCCGGATTTGACTATGAAGGTGATACCATGCGCTATCTGCAGCTGGTCGGTGAGATAAACCAGGAATTGGGACACCTGGCAGACCGGGTTGTGGAGATGGTGTGCGGCATACCGGTAGAGCGAAAAAGTGGTACTGAAATAACTTATGAGATCCTAAAGCTTGAGACACGTGATAGAAGTCGGCTGCAGATGGCGTAGGAAACAGCAGATGACCACTGTAAATGACACAGATATAACATCTGCATCCTCATATCGCGCCTGCAAAACAGCAGTCGGGTCAGACAGGGCAGGAGATAGATGAAGCTGGTTTTAGAAACAATCGCGGTTGCATTTTCCATGTTTTCGGCGGTGCCGGTACCAAAGGTTGCGTGGAAGGATCAGAATATGCGGTTTATGCTTGTTGCCTTTCCGTTGGTTGGTGTGCTGTGCGGCATTCTGGAAGCCCTGTGCCTGTTCCTTGCCCACCGGTTTGGGCTGCCGCCCATCATGACTGCGGCATTGGCTGCGGCGCTCCCGCTGATTGTCACCGGCGGGATTCATCTGGACGGATATGTTGACGTATCAGATGCCCTTTCTTCCTGGGGAAATGCGGAAAAGAAAAGGGAGATTCTTGCGGATCCCCATATCGGCGCATTTGCAGTGATCCGCCTTGCGGTATATCTGATTCTGTACATGGGATTTGCGTCAGGACTCACCCCGGCTCCCGGGGAGATGCTTTTGCTGGCATTGTCTTTTGTGCTGAGCAGGAGCCTTTCCGCTCTTGCAGTATCCATCCTGCCGCTTTCCAAGGAAAGCGGTCTGGCACATACCTTTCAGAGTACTGCTGATCAAAGGAAATGTACTTTCTTTCTCGGCGGATGGATTCTTGCGGTCTGCCTTGGCATGGTGCCGGGGGGATATGCACTGGGCGGGATTCGGTGCCTGATCGCTGCCGTGCTGATGATCGGATGCGCCGGCGGACAGTGGATACACCTGAGAAGGATTGCATCGAAGCAATTCGGCGGCTTATCCGGAGATCTGAACGGATGGTATCTGCAAAAGGCTGAGCTTTGGATGCTTGCAGCACTTACGCTGACGATGCATTGCAGCTCCTGATTTTGGCCTGTAACGATTCAGCCCTTCTCAGCAAAGAACGCTTTGTTTTCTGACTATGTAAGTGATTTTTGCACTGTGCGATCGGATGAAAAGACAAGCAAGATGTGAAAGCTATTTATCGACAGATCCTAAGCAAGGGGGATCGGAGAAAAAGACAAGAAAGATGAGCGGTTATTCATGAGCAGATCCTGAGAGGAGGTCAGAAGATGATCCTGATTATCGGCCCTGCTTTCAGCGGAAAAAGTGCGTATGCCCACCGCCTTCAGGAGAAAATCGGCGGCGGTGAGATCATGACAGAGGTTCAGGAGCAGGTTTCCGGTGAGATGGAGGACGCAGATGTAACACGGCTTGCGGAAGATCTATGCAGGAGCGTATCGGTGCTGACCGCGTCTGAGACGGGGGCCGGCATCGTTCCTGTAGGACGTCTGGAGCGAAGGCGGCGGGAAAACCAGGGGAGGCTTTTGTGCGAGTTGTCTTTCCGCGCTGTATGTGTGGTAAGGGTTTTCTATGGAATCCCGGAAGTCATCAAAGGATCGATTCCGGAGAAGGCGGAGCCTTGTGTGGAATTGTGGCTGTTCCGGCATGGCTATACACAATATAACCTTCAGAAAAAGTATCAGGGAAGAACGGATCTTGCCCTTCTTGAGGAAGAGAAAATCAGGATCCGGCCTCTTTGCGGGGACATTTTCACAAAAGACGAGGGGGATGGGACGCTGGTGGCTTATGTATCTCCTGCGCTGCGCGCGCGGCAGACTGCACGGCTCCTGATGCCTTGGGCAAAGCAGATCGTAATTCCGGAATTCATGGAGATGGATTTTGGGATATTTGAAGGCAGAAGCGCGGATGAGATGTCGGAAGACGCAAGGTACAGAAGCTGGGTGGATTCCATGTGCGAGGATCCGGTTCCGGGCGGAGAGAGCAGAGGGCAGTTTTGCGCACGCGTAACGAAACGCTTCGAAGAACTTGCCAGGCGGGCGCTCAGAGAAGGGGTACGCCGGCTGGTGATCGTGGCTCATGGCGGGACACAGATGGCCGTGATGGAGCGCTTCGGGGCAGAGAAAAAACCGTACTGGACCTGGCAAAGCGCCCCCGGCGGAGCGTGGACAGGCAGGATCATGGAGACTGCGCATGGGATCCGGATAAAAGATTGCCGGAAAATTGAGCAGGGCGAGTATTGACTTGATTGTATGATTCGTTGCGATAATTCGCCGATGTATATGCCAGGAAAATGTGTATCGTACGATGAGAGAAGGAGGCCGGGAAGATGAATTTTGAAAAAGTGACACCGGAATCTGTCGGAATTCATTCCAGGGATATCAGGACATACCTGGAAGAAGTATACAAAGCCGGCGTGCAGCTGCACAGCGCAGGATCCAGGAGCTTACCGGCTCTTTCTGATCTTCTCTGACAGGCTACGTTTCCGCTGAATATGTGTCTTTTTCATGGTTGCTTCCGCTATCTAAAAGTGGTAAACTTTCCGGCGGAGGTGAACGAATGTTAGCTCTGTTTCTTATATTATGGATTATTCTGAACGGCCGCGTCACCCTGGAGCTGGTACTCCTGGGGATTCCAATCGCAGCGGCCGTCTTTTTGTTTGCACATTTTGCATTCGGTTATTCTGTGAGGAACGAAGTTCGGATCATCAGGTACACGCCGCTTGCGCTTTGGTATCTGGTCACGCTGGTGGTTGAGATCTTCAAGGCGTCCCTGCATGTGATGGGAATCATCATCAACCCTGCAGCCAGGCCTGATCCGGTCTTGATCGAATTTGATTCAGGCCTTCCGTCCACGTTTCAGAATGTGGTGCTGGCGAATTCCATCACGCTGACTCCAGGAACCGTGACGGTGGAGATGAAGGGTGATCATTTCCTGGTGCATTGCCTGATCCCGGAATATGCGGAGGGCATTTCTGAATCTTCGTTTGTAAAGCTGCTCAGACGTATGAATCAATAATCGTAATTATTCAGCACCCCCTGCATATTGTCAAAATTCGTGCCGGCAAGCTTGCTT
>CAMORF010000320.1 GCA_946623485.1 uncultured Clostridia bacterium | reverse complement strand
AACTCTTCCTGGACCTTCGGCCTATTTACTCCGGCAAGATTGAATACAAAATCAGTGTAAGCGTCTGTTAGACAGTAAGCGTCAAACAAACACCCTTCTTGAACCCCATTCCATCTTCTGATATTCTATACCAGACATATGGCCAGACAGCACGAATCCATGCATGCAAGAAAACTATCCATACATACCCTGCTGGCCAGCATCCCGCTCTTGTCTTGTCCCTGATCCGAATGTCGGGCAGACATCAGCATTATCAACCAAATGATGACAATGCATCACTTTCAGAACGGAGCGGGTTCACATACCGGGGATCTCTTATGCTTTGGAGATTTATCTATCAAAAATGCTCCAATCAAAAAAGCATGGCAGATAGCCAGGAAGATCATTTCCCTGGCACTGCCATCCTGTTATTTTCTTTTTTAAGCTATCCGCTTGTCTTTGGGAATAAATTTCATCCCTGCCGGCGGAGTGTTAGACTCCGGAACACTCTCATCTGCATGGTTCAGCAGCTCCTGTTTTTCATACGCCCGGTAAGCAGCAGACCAAGGCATCATTTCAGCAAGAAATTCGCGGTCCTTGCCGTCCAGGTGTTTCGGGACCTCCGACAGAATGTATTTCAGGTAAGTGTATACATCTGCACCATTGGCCTTGGCAGTCTCAACCACGGAGTGTATGATCGCATTGCACTTTGCCCCGTCCATTGAATAGGAGAACATGGAATTCTTTCTTGCAAGGGCTATGGGCTTTACGCAGCGCTCGCAAAAACCATTGTCCAGCGGAATGCTCCCATCCTGAAGGAACACCTTCAGCCGCTCCTCCTGGTTCAGGGAATAAATGGCCGCCTCCCTCAGCTTTCCCATGACTTTGGGATCGTCAAGATCTATGCTATGGACGAAGGAAAAGAACTTTTCTACAAGCGGAGCCACGTCTGACATTCTCTTCTCTTTCCGTTCCCCTTCTTCCAGCGACTTGAGCGGCTTTTCTGCCGCAAAGATGTCATTGGCAAGCATGAGGCCTTTTACCGCCGGTTCTTCCAAAAGCTCCTCCATTGTCATTTCAGATATGGATTTTTTCATGACAGCACAAGCCCTTGCCCATGCCTTGCGGCAGTGCATCCAGCAGTTGGCAACGCTAAGTGAGCCGCCCCTCTCCTTTTCCATGGCAATATATCCGACATAGGCATTGCTGACCAGATAAGCCACAAGTCTGCTCAATGTCCTCCGCAGGTGGTCCGCGATCCTTGATTTTTCAAAAGAGTACAGGATGATCTTCCGCCCGCTGCCCAGCCCGCTTGACGTGTGTACCCACACGTATCCTTTGGAGCCATTTGCCTTCTTCCTGGTCCCGTCGTCCTCCTCCGGCCAGATGATGACAGGCCATGTGGTCTCGTCGCACTGCTGTACGGTGCACCGCTCCCCGAACTCCTTCTCCATCCAGTCATACACCGGCCCGATGGTTTCAAGCCCAAACTTCAGAATCCAGTTACACATCGTCTGGCGTGTCAACAGCACATTTCTTGCACTGTATTCCTGTTCCAGCCTGTACAATGGCAGGGCAAGGCCGTACCGCTTATACATCACGGACGCCACCAACGACAACGAGGCGAAGGAGCCCGGATAGAACTTGCCCGGGTTCCCTTCCGATAGGATCTTCTCCCCGCCTTCCTCCGTATTTACAACAATGACCGGCGTATATACCCGGTATTCATAATTGTGCGGTCTTGTCTCACGAAGTTCCCTGGTGCACTCAAAATCTATGATCCTGTAGCCCGTCTCCCCATATCTCCGGTTCAGTTCTCCGATATCATATTTATAATTGTAAACGACATCGGTGACTGTATCAAAAATCTTATCCTTGCGTGCTGCTTTTCTGGGTTCCCGGCGCTTCTTTCCGTTGCCTCCATCCTTAGCTCTGCTGTTTATTTCCCTTGTGACGCTGTCAGCAGAATAGGGACGCCTTTCCCTGGCCGGATCATCCTTATCAGTATCCGGATTCTTGTCCCCGCCTTCTTCCCTGGCATCGCAGGGTGCATCCTCTTCCAGCGGGTCTGCATCCATGCCTGTGTTCCGGAACAGCTCCGATGATTTTTCAGAAGCATGCCCGAACCTGTCCTTGTTTCCAAGGACAACCTGCTCCTGCAGCCCCTTCACAATACTGTCAAGACGTCCTTTTTCTTCCATGGCGTGCTCCAGCTTCTCCTGGAGTTCCCTGTTATGGTTGACTGCTTCTACTTTTTCCTCCTCCGCATCTGCAAGTGCATCCTCAAGCTGTCCGATCCGTCCGATGGCTTCCTCGAATTTCGCCTTGAACCGCGCACAGTTCAGATTCAGTGATTCGACCTTTCCGCGAAGCTCTCCGGGCAGACGGGTGAGAACCCCGTTTTCTCTCACAGCTTCCTGGAACCTGCTCTTCTGGTCATCATAAAGAGACTTCATGGCATCAGCCTGACGTTTCAGCTCTGCCTCTTTTGCTTCCGTCAATTCTTTCTCATCCAAAAGCCTGGCAACAAGGCCATATATCTTCTCAGGCGCATTTTCCAGAAGTGACCCGACATTTTTCAGAATGGCATCCCGTGATATTTTCATCCGCTATCCCGCCTTTGCAGAGTGCCCAGGAGAAATCAGCCCGTCAGTTCCCTGATCCTTGCAATGATCCCTGCAAGCCTCTGGTTCTCTTTCCGCAGGTGCATGGCTTCATTGCTTTTTTCCCGAAGACTTCTGTTCTCTTTTTCAAGCATGTCTATACGGCTGGTGAGCAGCTTGATCTGCTTTTCCTGCTCCTCGACCTTCGCATTCAGGAATCCTTCCCCTGGCCGGTCTGTGCCGGAAGACGGATCATCGTTGCATGCGTCCCTTTTCTTCCGTGGCCCTCTCTTGCCAGTTGGTATGATCTCCCCTGTTTCCTTATCGATTTTGCCTATGACCCGTCTTCTGGAACGGGACTGCTTCTTTTCGGGATCGTAGTAACTTTCGCTTTCGTAGACATAGGTCGTGTCGGTATCTTTGTGATACTGTCTGACTATGCTCATAGATTCCTCTTTCCTCGCTACATTCCTCTGTTATTATATCACGTTATTATTCTATTTCCAAGCTTAACGGTACATATTTCTTAACTTTTATGTCACTTTCTATAACTTTCCTCACTTCCCGGCAATCTCTGTGTTTTTCTGTATGTTTACGCCATTAT
>CAMORF010000319.1 GCA_946623485.1 uncultured Clostridia bacterium | reverse complement strand
CACCTCTGCCGGATCCGTGCCATCCGCGAACAGATGAATGAGCGCATGGGCAGCAGGGGACTTCCATTGCGTCACCGTCTTCCGGAACGCTTCTTTCCCGCGATAAACTGTCTGATATTGCTTCATTTTTTCAAACCTCGTATCTGATCCTGTCCTCGATATTTCCCACAGCATGCCTTCAAACTGAAATCATTCTTTGTCCGGATAAGCATGCTGCTCCAGTCGCTTCTCAAACTCCCGTACCGGGAGAGGCTTATCATAATAGAATCCCTGGGCGATATCGCAGCCGTTCTTCCGGAGAATACTGACCTGCTCGCTGGTTTCCACCCCTTCCGCAACACAGGTGAGGCCGATTTCCTTCGCCATGTTTACTACGTGGCGGAACATGATATTCAGCCGATCCTGACCGTTTTGTTCGTTCATGGGCAGGAAATTTTTATCCACTTTCAGGATATTCCATGGAATGTCCCGGATCAGGTTCAGCGAGCTGTACCCGACGCCAAAGTCATCCACGGATGTATAGATGCCCGCCTCCTGCAGGCCTGTTACGATCCGTTTCAGATCCTTGAATTCCACATCGGTAGTGGTTTCCGTCAGCTCAATCTCAATGAGATGATGAGGGATTCGATGACTGTCCACGATGGAGAGAATATGATCCAGCAGATCCAGGTCGATCAGGTGCCTGCGGGAGAGATTCACAGAAATACGAACCACCGGTTTTCCTTCATCCAGCCAGCGCCGAATATCCCTGCAGACGTGATCCAACACATAAAAATCAAGCTTGCAGATATCCATGGACTGTTCCAGAATCGGAATAAAATCCGCGGGCATAATCAACTTTCCGTTATGATACCAACGGCTTAACGCCTCCGCACCTACAATGCTCTTCGTATCGACGCTGATCTTCGGCTGATAAAAAACAAGGATTTCATGATTCTGAAGCGCCACAGGGAACATTTGCCGGATCTTCATGGCCTGTTCCTTCCGTTCCAGCATCTTCTCGCTGGAGAAGACAATATCCCCCCGGCCGCCGTTTTTGGAAGCATTATAGGCATTGATGATTCGATCCATCAGGTCGCCAAAGTCATGGTAATAATAATCGTCCGGAATCACCAGAATACCCGCGTGGGCGGCTACCATGACGCGTCCTTCATTTGTTTCTCCGAATTGAACCGGTGCCCCTTCCAGCAGCTTTACAACCTGATCAAGGTTCTTTTTTCGGAAAAGCAGCACAAAATTGTCGCCGCCCAGTCGGCTGACAACGCCTTCCGGACCGGCCGCTTCCTCCAGCTGACGAATATAATCTTTCATGACCTGCGTGCTCATTTCCCGGCCCAGCTGTTGATTGATGAGAGAAAAATGCTTCAGGTCAATCCGTGCTGCACAGAATTCACGAAGGCCCTGCTTATCTCCGATTTTTTCCACCGCATGGGTGAACAGCCGGATGTTGCTGTATCCGGCATCATCATAGAGCGTAGCCCTTTGGATCATCATTTTCATACGGTCTCTGCTGAGAAAATTCAGCATCATGCGCTGAATGGTATCAATGCGGGAAAGTTCTTCCTCTGTCCATGGCGGCTCTCCCTTCGCGTGATAGACCGTACACTGGCCCACCAGAACGCCTGAAAGGTCGCTGCGAATTGTCAGCGCTTTGTCTGTTTCCGCCCCGTTATCATAGGGGACGTAAACATCTCCGTCACCTCTGCGTTCCTGTGCGAGGCTGCTGTAAAAAGTGGTGACGCCTTTGGATACCCGCAGCATTTTGCAAAGCTCCCGAAGGTCTTCATAAACCGCTTCAACGCAAATCTGCTCCGGGCTGACCATCTCCCGGGTCAGCCGTTCAAGATATGAATAATAAAGATCGCTTTGCCCCATGGTTCCGTCTCCTTCGTGATTAGAATAATCCGTCTCACTTTATGTGAGCTTCAGTGCCTTTGCCGTTCCCGGCTGAGAAGCTGATCAAAATCCCCTTCAGGCATAGGCTTTGCGAAGTAATAACCCTGATACATCTGACATCCCATCTTCATCAGGCTGTCATATTGTGCCTGCGTCTCAACGCCTTCTGTCAGTGAAGCCATTCCAAGTCGGGAAGAAAGTCCGATAATGTCCTCCACGATGGCTTTGGCCCGCGCGTTCTGGTTCGCCTGCTGCAGGAAAACCATATCAATTTTCAGGACATCCACCGGCATCTCCCGCAGAAGATTCAGCGAAGAATAGCCGCTGCCAAAGTCGTCCATCTCGATGATGAAGCCTGCGTTCCGAAGATCTCTGAGGATTTCCATCTGCGTATTTACGTTGGTCATCATCACGGATTCTGTGATTTCCAGCCGGAGCCTTGCGGGGTCCAGCCCGTATTCCCGAACCAGGCGCGTCAGCTCCGCGGGTACGTCCAGCAGATAGAAATCTCTCGGCGAAATATTGACAGAGATGAACAGATCCTTCTCCTCCCGCTTCCATCCGGCCAGAATCTCACAGGCCTTCCGCCAGATACAGCGATCCACGTCCGCAATCATTCCATTCTTCTCAAACATGGGAATAAAAGAGCCTGGCTGCCGGATTCCTTCTTCCGGATGAATCCAGCGCACCAGGGCTTCCGCCCCGATGATCTTTCCCTCCCGGCTGACAATCGGCTGCAGCCACGGACGAATCTGTCCGTCCTTCAGCGCGGTCACCAGCTCTTCGGAAATCTGGCGATTCCGAACCACATGATCGCGCATCGAAGGGTTGTACCAGGCGGTGTGATAGTGAAAGTCATCCTTAATGCCTTCCAGCGCAAGGACTGCACGGTCGAACATCAGCGGGACATCGATGTCCCGGTTCGTGACCCGATAGATGCCGACGTGGATCAGCATTCGGTATCCTGTTTCACCCTCCATGATTGTAAAATTAGAAAGGCTCTGTTCCATTCTGTCCTGGCTGAATTGCTTTTCAGGAATACAGACACCAAAACTGTCGCCGCCCATGCGTCCAAAGACACATCCCTGTGCCAGCTGTTCGTAGCTGCGCAGCCAGCCCGCGCAATATTTCAGCGTCTGATCGCCGAACGCGTTTCCGTAAAGGTCATTGATCACCTTCAGATCGCTGACCTCCGCGCTGATGATCAGATATGGCTCCTCGGGATGCTGGTCCAGCAGTTCCCGGGTACATTCATACAAATAGTCCCGGTTATACAGGCCCGTCAGCCGGTCATGCCGGGC
>CAMORF010000318.1 GCA_946623485.1 uncultured Clostridia bacterium | reverse complement strand
GCGATGGAGGCTGAATCATTTTATGATGTTACGCGTTTTCTCTTCCGATGTAAATACTTCATCAGTCAATCACGCAGATCCACCCTTCCGGCGCTTCCAGGCGTCCCATCTGGATCCCGGTGAGTGTGTCATAGAGCTTCTTCATGACCGGGCCGATATCATCCTTTCCGTCCGGGAACTCATAGGTAGTGCCGTGGTCATAGATTCTTGCGACCGGGGAGATGACGGCGGCGGTTCCGCACAGTCCGCATTCGGCGAACTCGCCCTTCCTCACCTCGTCAAACAAAACCTCCCGCTCCTCAACCTTCATGCCGAGAATCTCCTGCGCGATATAAACCAGGCTTCTGCGGGTAATCGACGGAAGGATGCTGCCGCTCTTCGGGACAACCAGCGTGCCGTCCTTTTTCACCAGTAACACATTGGCACCGCCGGTTTCCTCGATCTTTGTGCGGGTCGCCGGATCCAGGTACAGGTTTTCATCAAAACCGTTGCGGTGCGCGTCCATGATCGCGTGAAGACTCATGGCATAATTCAGCCCCGCCTTAATGTGCCCCGTTCCATGAGGGGCAGCGCGGTCAAAATCAGAGATGCGGATCGTGATCGGCTTCACGCCGCCCTTGAAGTAAGGGCCCACCGGTGTGGTCAGAATCCGGAACTGGTACTCATCCGCCGGCTTGACGCCGATGACCGCATTGCTGCCGAACATGTATGGGCGGATGTACAGCGTCGCGCCGCTTCCGTATGGCGCAACCCAGGCCTCATTCGCCTTCACGGTCATCTTCACTGCCTCGACCCACTTGTCAACCGGATAGACCGGCATCTCAAGCCACTCGCAGGAATCCTTCATGCGCTGCGCGTTCAGGTCAGGGCGGAAGGTGACGATATGTCCGTCTTCGGTTGTATATGCCTTCAGGCCTTCAAAGCAGGACTGGGAATACTGCAGCACACCGGCACATTCATTGATCACCACATTCGCATCTCTGGTCAGCGTTCCCTCTTCCCATGCGCCGTTTTTGTAATTCGCAACATACCGGTAGTCTGTCTGCTGATAGCCAAACCCAAGTGACGACCAGTCAATCTGTTTCTTTTCCATTTTAAAGCCCTGCCTTTCCTGCCCCGCACAGAGCATCGCACGCATCACGCAAATGCTTTGCCCTCCCGCATGGCACTGTTCTATTCCTTTTCTCCGAGTTTATCACCACGTTTTTTTGCCGTCAATAATGCGTATGCAATTGCGTTTCAAAGGACTTTGACGTATAGTTAATCTGACGTATGTTTTGGTGCAGTAAAACAAATCTAAGGAGCTGTTCAGAAATAACTTATGAATATTGCGCTGGATTTTCATCCGATCGCTCGGCTCGAATGAAAACGCTGCGCAATCTGAACAGTTTTTTCCCGACAACTGCGAAGGAGACGGACGTGATGCAGAAAAAGGAACGGAAGAGAATAAAGCAGTCCGCAATCGCAGGGTTCTCCGTGCTTGCGCTTCTTGCCGGCAGTATGGGAGCCTGCGCAGATGAGATCACGTTTGATGATGGCTCCGATACAGGTTCCGGGATTGGCTCCGGAATCGACGCGGGGATCGATGCCGGCACGGATGACAGAGACTTTGACAGTCCATTTCTGATTGAAGACACTGGCGAGGATGTCCAGTACAATGCGGGCGTGCCGATGGATACCCTTCAGGATGCCATGGCCTCCGGAGATCAGAAAACCCTCGACAAGATTGCGAGCCTCGGCGCGCTGACCGGAAAAAACAGTGCCACCGCATCCGAAGGCTCCGGTGTCGGCGGCGGCGGGGCATACCGCGGGAGCCCTGAAGATGAGGAAGACGAGGAATATTATGACCTGCATCTTGATGAAGGCGACGCGGACGAGGTTGAGACGACGCAGACGGATCCGATCAATGAAAGTCCAGGGCCTTTGATCGCCGCGAGCGCGGACCGGGTGCAGGAGCATCTTGACGCAATGACGCAGGTAGAAAGCCCCACCGGTTCGGAGGGCGAGATGGCCGTTGCGTCCTACATCGAGACAAAGATGGCTGAGATGGGATATACCGTCCAGGAGCAGGCGTTCCACGAGGGGGTGCTGAATGAGGACGGCGTGGATGCCCCCGGCATCAATGTTCTTGCGGAGCGCGGCGCCAATTCCCAGACGAACCGCAAGAAGGATATTTTCCTGGTCGTGACACATTATGATTCAAAACGTGCCCCCGAAGAAGGAGATCCTTTCGCAAATGACAAGTCGGGCGCTGCCGCGCTGATTGAGTCTGCGCGGATTCTTTCGGAAGTCGTCACGGATACCGATGTCTGTTTCCTCTTCCTGTCCGGGGAGGAAGACGGCGGATACGGGGCGCAGAGCTTCCTGGACGCGTTGAGCGAGGAAAACCGCGCCCGCATTACCGGCGTGCTGTCGGTGGACCGGGTAGGATATGATTCGAAGACCCCCAATGTGCTCAAGACCATGACCGGCGAGGGCAATTATGTCGGCGACCTCGTGCAGCAGCTTGGCATTGCCAATGATGCCTATCTCCAGACTCACCGGGAGGAAACGCCGGAGGAGGACTATGGAACATGGGTTGGAGTCGGTGAAAGCTCTGACGGCTACATCGATGAGCGCACGGCGCAGCAGATTGCTGCTGCCCAGGCAGGAGAAGACATTGCCGGAGACCATGCAATCGATATCGATACCGGCGAGTACCTGCAGGCGCAGGAGGAAGCATCTACAGAAGAGACATTTGAGCTGGATGAGGCAGAGACGGAAACCGAAAGTGAGCCGGTTCCGATGCCAAGTGCCTGGAGCTATCTGAAGGACAGCTCTCCGACCATGGCCAGCTTCGCAAGCCAGCCTTTCCCAACCGTAAAGATCAGCCAGTATATACCGCAGCTGGACGCGGCAAGCTATGCAGAGACCCTCTCGCTCGGCCTTGCGGATCCGGCACCCGGCGAAGGGGAAGCAGCGGCCGCGCCGGAGCAGGTACCCGGAGCGGAAGCATCTCCTGAGGTTTCGCAGGAGACCAACGCGGACGGATCCGTTGCCGGATCCCTCCAGCTGGAGGATTCAAACCTGACCGGGGCGGCGGATGACGCAGCAGAAGGACTCCCAGGCATGGAAGCGGATGATGCGGCGGCAGGGCTTCCAGGCATGGAAGCGGATGATGCGGCGGCAGGGCTTCCCGATATGGAAGCAGACAGCACAGCGTCAGG
>CAMORF010000317.1 GCA_946623485.1 uncultured Clostridia bacterium | reverse complement strand
GGCGGGGTTTCCTTCAGAACGTGGGCGGGGATCCCGTGATTGCGGATATGATCACGAAAGGAGCATGTATGATGAACAGAGTATCGAAATGGTTCTGCTTTGCTCTGGTTCTGTGCCTGCTGAGCGGCATGATGCTTTTTGCATCTGCGGAAAGCGCTGAGCAGCCTGCAGAAGCAGCCCCGGCTGAGGAGGCTGCGACGACGGCCGAGGCGGCACCGGTACAGGAGGGCGCCAGGGAGAAAGCCCAGTGGACCGTCATGCTGTATCTGTGCGGAACGGATCTGGAGTCCCTTGGCGGAATGGCCACCACGAACCTTTCCATGGTTTCCAGGACGGTACCGGACAGCCAGGTCAATTTCGTGTTCCAGACCGGCGGCGCGAAGGAATGGAAGGCGAAGGACAAGGAAGGACTGAACCTGGAGGTGTCCTCGGAGAAGCTTCAGCGCTGGAGCTACGGTGCCGAGGGCTTCAAGCTGGAGAAGGAGCTGGAGAACGCCAGCATGGCGAAGTATTCCACGCTTTCCGACTTCATCCGGTGGGGCGCGGAGAACTTCCCGGCGGAAAAGAACATCCTGATCCTGTGGGACCACGGCGGCGGAAGCGCCAGTGGCCTGATCGTGGATGAGCTGCATGACAATGCGATCATGAGCCTGGAAGGCCTGGAGCGCGCGCTCAAGGCCGGTGGTGTCCACTTTGACATTTTCATGACCGACACCTGCCTGATGGCAAACCTGGAGACCGCACAGGCGATCAAGCCTTATGCGGATTATCTGCTGGCTTCGGAAGAAGTGGTGCCCGGCCTGGGAACCAACTACGAGGAATTCATGCAGAATCTGTATGATGAACCCGAATGCGGACCTGTCCGTCTCGGAAGGAATATCTGCAACGCCACCCAGGTGATGTACGCCGAAGAGGGCGGCGGCAGCGCTCTGAACGGCCTGACCTTCTCCCTGATCGATCTGAGCAGGATCGATGCGGTGGCGGAAGCGTTTGAAGCATTTATGAAGGAAGTCGTCTCCCTGATCCCTGACCCGGCTGCCTTTGGAAAGTACCTGGCGGCGGTCGCAAATGTGGACCGGTACATGGAAACCACGATGTGCGACCTGTATGACCTGGCGCGCCGCGGCCAGAAGGGCGGCATTCCCAAGGAAGTCACGCTGAAGCTGGAGAACGCGGTGGACGGCGCGGTGATCCACAATATCCGCGGCTCCTATCATCCCTATGCCCACGGCCTGTCCGTCTATATGGAATACAATGGCGGCACGAGGAACCTTGATCGTCTGGCCAGAACCTGCAAGAATCCCTGGCAGATGGTCTTCCTGGATGCGGTCAGCCTGAAGTGGGATGCCCCGGCATGGGCCACGGAAAAGGTCGGAGATGCGCCGGAGCTGAAGCCTGAGCTCTACACGGTCAAGTACGACACCGAGGTGACTGAGGACCGGGCCCACCACATCATCCATATCAAGTCCGGCATCGACAGCGGCGCCTTTATCCGCTATGAGCTGCAGCGCTATGATGAGGCGCTCCAGGTCTGGTATGAACTGGGCGAGAGCGAGGACGTGAAGTATATCGCACAGAGCGATGACAAGCTGTCCTTTGAGGCGGATTTTGACGGGAAGTGGGTCTCTGCCCACAACGAGCCGCTGAGCGTGACCAGCAAAGAAGTCAAGGGAAACACGGTGCTGCTGCAGGCGTCCGTCATGCTTCCCGAACTGGCGGGGGGCGAGATCAAGAAGCTGCGGATTCTTGCGGAATATCCGAAGAATCTGGACTATGACAAGCCGCAGGATCCCGAAGAGGAGCCGGTTGAGAATCAGATCAAGTACACGGCCACAGGCGTATGGGACGGCTATATCTCCTCCACGGGTCTTGCGGACCGCAACACCTGGCCCATGACAGATCTGATCGGCGCCAAGCTCGTGGTGTGCAAACCGGTCTACAGCGATTATCTGGAATCCACCGGCGACATGCGCTACTGCGATGAGTTCGAGATCGACCAGAACTTCACCATTGAAGAGATGACGCTTCCGAAAGGAAAGTACAGGATCCGCTATTCCATCGTCGATATGCTGGACAGAACCTACAAATCCGACTTTGTCGAGTTGGAATGGGACGGAACGAAGGTCGTCTATGAGGAGCAGCCCAAGGAAGAAGCTCCGGCTGAAGGGGAAGATGCGACCGAAGAGCCAGCGGCGTAATGCCCGTATCCTCAGACAGGGAAATGTCTGACAGATGAAACCGATCAGGGACCCTGGAAACAGGGTCCCTTTTCCTTTGGATGCGGGCAGGTGACGAAACATGGCGGAAAATGAGGAGGATGCCGCCCGTGGAGTCCTCCGGATGGTACGCCCCCTGATTCAGGGAATGATGCGGCACAGATGAAAAGGGGAGGCAGGACGGGCTGCGGAGATTCGCGTTTCGGGGACAGGAAGGGATAAAGGCTTAAACAAAAGCTCCAGGCCGTGGCCTGGAGCTTTTTGCTGCTAACCCCAGGAGCAAAGGATTCTAAGCACAAGCGCCTACTCCCATTCGGGAACCCAGCTTTTATCCCTCACAAGTTAGCGGCACTATTATAAAGCTGCTTTTTACAGTTTGTAAAGGAAAACGAATAAAGATGACGGCAGAAAATATGTCCCAATTTCTTGCAACCTCATACTTGTCCTTGTCCGAGTGACTTTATTTTGCTTCCGGCTTAACAATCTTTGGATGAAGGGAGATATTATGTTATAATCAGCAGAAGTTGAAGAACACAAAATGTGTTCAACACAATGTTGAGACAGACGGAAGAAAGCTGAACCATTGACTTTAAAGGACATGCATCTTTCCGGAGCAATGAGTGAAGGATGCTTTACGGAGATAAACGAGGTGTAAAGACATTGGAGAAAGTGGAGTATCTTGAGCGCTTTTACAAGCGGTATAAAGCGACTCCGATCCTGATGAGGAGGGCGGTTGGGACCGCATTTTCAATCATTGATCATTTGCAGCATGTGGATTTTGCCGATCTGACGTTTACCGCTTTTGCTGTATGTGCAGGAAACAGGTATCAGGAACTTGTCCGTCCATTTGAGCAGCAGATTGAGCTGGCAAAGGTTAAGGAAGAATACTTTGTCGAGCATCTCCATGACTTTTATCTTCTGATGGCCAGGAAAATTAGAAAAGATCCGATTCCTTATTTCGAACTGCTGGCTTTTATGCATGATCGGGTATTTGCAATTCCCATT
>CAMORF010000316.1 GCA_946623485.1 uncultured Clostridia bacterium | reverse complement strand
AATCGATGAGATCTGTGTGTTGCTGTCCTCCCTAGCAGCATTTCAGCTGATAACCTTTCTTCACCTTCGGTTTGATGATTCCAACCCGAACGGTGTCCTTTTCCTGATCCTGTTCATCAATCTGGCAGTTATCATCGCGTTTGATACAATGGACAAGATCCTGGTCCGGGATGCTCTGGCGGAATTCAGAAAGACTGCCATTCAGGCCTTCCTGGTGCTATCCTTTGTGCTTCTGAGTTTTGTTATCCGCAATGAACAGCTGGATCATGCACCTGTTACCTATGCTGCCGGAATGCTGCTGTATGTATTTTCTTCCTTTCTGCTCCGGGAGGGATGGAAATCCATACTTCACAAGAGAAGAGCGGATAAAGAAGAACGGAAGGCGATTCTCATCGTGACGGAAGAGAAGTCCGCCTCCGAAATCCTTCAGCGCATGAAGACATATTCCTTTTCCCGCTATTCGGTTGCAGGACTTGTCCTGTCAGACCGTGAAGCGAAAGGGGAAGCGGTTGACGGTATACCGGTCGTTGCGAATCTCTCCGATGCAGCTTCGTATATATGCCGGTCCTGGATTGATGAGGTTTTCTTCTGCCACGCCACACTCAGTGACAGGACGCAGAATCTCATTGAAAAGTGCCGGGAGATGGCTCTTACCATCCATCTCTATGTTGCCCTTCAGGGCGTCGATAAAAATATGCAGTCTATTGAGCATATCGCCGGATACGAAGTGCTCACTGCCAACCTCAATCTGGTGGATCCATCCAAGGCTTTTATGAAGCGGGCAATTGACATTTTTGTCGGGCTGATGGGGAGCATAGCAGCAGGGATTATCATTCTGTTTCTCGGGCCTGTAATCTGCCTTCAGTCCCCCGGGCCGATCCTCTTTAAACAGGAACGTATCGGAGAAAACGGAAAGAAGTTTACCATGTATAAAATCCGCTCCATGTATCTGGATGCGGAGAAACGGAAGGCAGAGCTTGCAGCTTCCAACTCCCACGGCGACGGGATGATGTTCAAGATGGACTTTGACCCCAGGGTCATCGGCAACCGCATTCTGCCGGACGGCACCATGAAGAAAGGCATCGGGTATTTTATCCGCAAAACCAGCATTGATGAATTCCCCCAGTTTTTCAACGTGCTGAAGGGTGACATGAGCGTCGTCGGGACGAGACCTCCCACTGTGGATGAATGGGAGAAGTATGAGCTTCACCATAGGGCGAGAATGTCTGTTAAACCCGGGCTCACAGGCCTCTGGCAGATTTGCCCCGAGAAAGATGAAATGCCGTTTGAAGAAATAGTAGAACTCGACACCAACTATATTACCCACTGGAGCCTCGGAAATGATATCCGCATTATATTCCGGACATTCAGAATTGTCGTAAACAGCATTTTCTATCATAATGGTAAGCTGAAGGATAAGTTTTATACCCGCTTTACAATGTTGTAAGGGAGAAGTACATATCATTTGGATTGCCTGGCGAATCCTTTCGCTGGAACGGGTCAGTGTTATATTGTTGATAGATACTGGAGAAGAGAATGAGAAGATTAATTTACACTTTCACTATTATTATTCTGATCGGTGGCATTGTTCTGACGGCATATGCCCCGGACGAGGTGTCCGTTGTGATGATCGTCATCATGGAGGGAATTCTCTTCCTGGGGACGATATTCGGTGTGATTCCCGTTGTCCAGTATTCGAGAGGTTTTCAGGCGGGGCTGGCTGCCATTGAACGAGCCTTGGAGGTCCAGAGCGGCTCCACATGGGCCGTGCTTTCCCAGAATGACGATATCTTCCGTCAGCGGACAATGGACAGCCTTTTTCAGGATTATAAGGAGAAGGTTCAGGCACAGCAGAGCTCCAATCAGGTCCTCTCGGACATTGATGATTATGTAAACGAAGAAGCTCTCGCTATGCGCAGCTGGCAGAGTGCTCAGGAATACTGACAAAGCAGATCAGAGCTATGAGCAAAAAGGAAAGGAGTAGCAGATGCGAATTACAATAGCAGGTGTCGGGTATGTCGGTTTGAGCCTTGCCGTGCTGCTGGCACAGCACCATGAGGTGACAGCAATCACCACCACGGAAGCAAAAGCAGAGGAGCTGAACCGTTTTATCAGCCCGATCCAGGATGATGAGATAGAACGCTTTTTTGCAGAGGTTAGAGAAGGCAGAAGAAGGCTGAACCTGCATGTAACAACTGACAAGGAATCCGCCTATGCCTCTGCAGAATTGGTGGTAATTGCGACCCCGACGAATTATGACAGCCAGAAGAACTATTTTGATACCAGTGCAGTGGAAGACGCTATTGAACAGACACTTCGTACAAATCCGAACGTCAGTATGGTTATCAAATCCACGGTTCCGGTCGGTTATACGGAAAGAATCAGGGAAAAGTATCATACAGACAAGATTCTTTTCAGCCCGGAATTCCTGAGGGAGAGCAAGGCGCTTTATGATAACCTTTATCCAAGCAGAATAATTGTAGGCTGTGATGAAGGAACAAGAAAAACTGCGGAGACGTTTGCAGGGCTTCTTTGTGAAGGAGCTGAAAAGAAGGATGTTGATGTTCTGTACATGGGTTTTACCGAGGCCGAAGCCGTAAAACTGTTTGCCAATACATATCTTGCGCTTCGTGTTTCTTATTTTAATGAGCTGGACACCTATGCGGAAATGAAAGGGCTGGATACGAGAGCCATTATCAGAGGGGTATGTCTTGATCCGAGAATCGGAAGTCATTACAACAACCCGTCCTTCGGGTATGGCGGATACTGTCTCCCGAAGGATACGAAGCAGCTGCTTGCAAACTACAACGATGTTCCGCAGAATCTGATTCAGGCGATTGTGGAAAGCAACCGGACCAGAAAAGATTTTATTTCAGACAGAGTTCTGGACAAAGCAGGTTACTATACAGGCAGCAGTATGTGGAATGCTGCCAAGGAACGTCCGATTACGATCGGCGTTTACAGGCTGACCATGAAAGCCCACAGCGATAATTTCCGGCAGAGCAGTATACAGGGTGTGATGAAGAGACTGAAAGCGAAAGGCGCAACAGTAATCATTTATGAACCTACGCTGGAAGACGGAGTAACCTTTTTCGGGAGCCTGGTGGTAAATGATATTGAAAGGTTCAAAGCCGGCTCAGACGCGATTATTGCGAACCGCTATGACACCATCCTGGATGATGTGCAGGAGAAGGTCTATACCAGAGATCTGTTTCGCAGAGATTAAATCTGGCCTTATAA
>CAMORF010000315.1 GCA_946623485.1 uncultured Clostridia bacterium | reverse complement strand
AGGCTCAATCTCGGTCGGGAGGTTATGGGTCTCATTTTTAAAATTCACCAGCCACTCCTCGGTCTTCCCGTCGATGGTGACCGGGACAACGATGGAGCAGGCATTGATCTCGTCCGTCTCCTCCTGATCCTGCAAAAGGCCGTCCTTCTTCAGCTTCTTCGCGCCCATGACGGCAAGATCCATGAGGCAGACACATTTCTCTCCCGCCGGAGCAGAACCTGCAGGCGCAGAGTCCTCAGACGCACAACCTGACTGAGCAGCATACACCGGAGAAGAACCTGCAAAAACCAAATTATCAAAAGCACGCTCCGACTGATCAGCACACACTGGAGAATAACCTGCAGGAACTGAGTCACCAGGAGCACAGTCCTCCGGGACAGAGCACGCTGGAGCACAGTTCACCGGCCCGCAGCCGTCAACATAAACATCCGGCTGCTTCGCCCTATCGCCATACACATCCGCCCGGTCCGCCAGATACTCGCAAAGCGCCGCCTCCACCGGCTTCCTGTATGCGCCTTCCTCGATGGTAATCTGCTTGAATTCCGTGGAGAACGTCGTATGCCGGCAATGGTCGGACCAGTAGGTATCCAGCACGCGGATCTCCGTAACCGTCGGGTCACGCCTCTGCTCTTTGGCGTAATAATCCCGGATAAAGCAAAAATCACGGTATGTCATGGCAAGGCGCAGGGAATCATATAACGCCCGGAAGCTTTCCTCCTCCATCTCCCGGAACCCTTCAAATGTACGGATGTCTTCCGGCTCCGCAAACTCCTGCCGCAGCGTTTTTGGCTTTTCATTTTCCGCAACCCGGGAATCCACCGGATTACAGCAATACTCCTTTACCCGGTCAAGCGCTTCCTCACTCACGCTGCCCCCAAGGACATACACTGTCGCGGTCCGGATCAGCGGCTCCACCGATTCATCCAGCAAACGCAGGCACTGCACCGCAGAATCCGCCCGCTGGTCAAACTGCCCCGGAAGATATTCCACCGCGAAATAGCATTCATCCGGCTGCACCGGAAATTGTTCCTCATAAAGCCAGTCTACCGGCGGCTCGGAAAATACCGTATCCTTCGCCATCCGATAAACATTCTCCGGAAGGTTCTCGCAATCATAGCGGATGAGGATGCGCAGATGCTTCAGTCCCGCAAGTCCCAGGTAGCTTCTCAGCTCATGCGCCAGGTCATGCGCCTGACCGGCAAACGCCTCTTTTTTCTCCACGAATATCCGGCGGACATTTCCCATTTCATAACTCCTTCCGTCCAATCTGCCTGCCACCCGTTCCTCAGATTCTGCAACACTTTTCCATTATCATCACTCATGGACTGCTGCAAACTCCGTCTCCACCTTGCCGGTCTTTTGTCCTGACCCGGCGCTGAATCATCAGCCTGCAGGAGCCTTCATCACAGAGCTGATGTATTGTGCCACATCTGTTACCGCAGGGCTATAGGTCATGCCGCTGTCGCCATGCAGCATGATTGTCATGATATACAGCGAATTCCCATCCTCAATCACAGCAATCTCGTTATACCTGGTCATGCCATGCCCATTCTGGTTCAGGACTGTCGCACCTGCAAGATCCGGCGCAAGCCCCACAAGAGTCGGCAGGCTGTCGCCCTCACTGATATGGAAATACGTTTTCATGAAATCGGTTCCTATCGATGTAAATGCGCCGGTATACAGTTCCTTCACCATCATGGTGAGATCCTTTGCGGAAACGTAATTGTCTAATCCCTGCGGATCAACCGCAACCAGGCCCCGCTCCATATTGACAGAAGTATAACCGGCTTCCTGGCACACAGCGTTGATCGTATCCAGGCCAATATAATCGATCAGGATGTTGATGCAGTTATTGTCTGAATAGTTGACCATGGTCTGCAGGTAGAAGGAAAGCGGAAACTGTAGTCCGTCACGAAGCTCTGTCGTAAGCTCTCCTCTTCCGCCGATGGACGTGACGTAAGTGATCTGGTCGTCCATGGTCATCGCGCCCTGGTCAATCTGATGCGCCGCCGTGTACAGGATCGGAACCGTAATCAGTGCCGAAGCATACATGGGCTGTGTACAGTCATTGAGCGCCGCCTCACTGTCATGCTTCAGGTCATAGACATAGACCTCCGTGGTCGTGGCGGAAGATTCGTTTGACAGGATCTCCTGAATCCGGGCCGGATCCACCACATCCGCAGCCGACGGACCCGGCGCTTCCGTTTCCTTCTCCGTTTCTGTTTCTGTTTCGGTTTCTGTCCCGGTTTCTATCTCGGTTTCGGTCTGGGTCCCGGCCTTGCCCGCGCCGCCAGGTGCCTCAGTCTCTTCTGTCCCGGCTCCCCCTGCTGCCATGCCTGCTTCGTCCGAAGCCTCTGTCTGCTCCGTTTCTTTTGATGCTTCCGGATCAGCAGCATGCGCGGTATCACTGTCTGCACTGCCCTCAGCCGTGGCTTTCGCCTCATCAGAAGAATCGATCCGGATGATTTCCGGCAAGTCGCCCTGTACCTGAAGGACAGCCTCGCTTCCGGATTCTGATTGTCCCCGGGCTGTGGAAGCTTGTTCCACAGTACCGGAATCCGATATGATCTCAATGGAGCTGCTATAGCTTGCCCCGCCGGCCATCGACCGCCTTCTCATAAAGTAAAACAGGGCAAAAGCAGCAACCGCAAGCATCATGATCACAAGGGCCGTCACCGTAATCAGCAACGCATGAGAGCGATTCTCCCCCTCTTCAAAGTTCTCCCGGTAACCTTTGCTGCCGGCTGGCTTTGTCCGAAACGTGATCTCCTTTTCCTGCTTTCTTTTCTGCGCATTCTGCCTGCGCTCCTCAGCCTTGGCGCTCGGCGCCCGTGCCCCGCATTTGCTGCAGAACTTATCTCCGTCCCGGATAACCGCCCCGCATTTTCTGCATATCATCATACGCTCCCTGCCTGTCTGTCATGTGCCTACGCCTGACCGATGCTGTCCCGATGTCATCCCCTGACTGATACTGCCCGAATGCCTTTCCCTGAATGATACGGACTGATACTGCCTGAAAGCCTTCCCTTGGATGATATCAGGTTATTGATACCTCAGGTTCGAATTCACGTGGATCTCTTCCCATTCCCTGGTTCCGGAATCCACATATTCCGCAGGAATGCTGCAGTTGACCATGGCAGACTCACCACCCTGAAGCGCTGTCTGTACCGGAACATTGACCTTCACCACATCGCCTGCCCCGCTGTCTGTCACAATCAGGTCAATCGTGTCACACCACTTTGTTGTCTGCGTTCCGTTC
>CAMORF010000314.1 GCA_946623485.1 uncultured Clostridia bacterium | reverse complement strand
CCCCCAGAAGCCTGTTGGTCAGGGAGCTTTTTCCTACATTCGGCTTTCCGACAATGGCAATCTTCGGCCGTGTATCCTCTTCTTCCGCCGCTCTTTTCTCCGGCAGCAGCCTGAGCACTTCGTCCAGCAGGTCGCCGATCCCGGTCCGGTTTGCGGCGGAAATCGGATACGGATCTCCGATCCCAAGGTTATAAAACTCATAAACCGCTGCCTCATCCCGCTGCCAGCTGTCAACCTTATTTACCACCAGCAAAACCGGCTTGTGGCTCCTGCGGAGCATGTCCGCAACCTTGGCGTCCGCATCCACCAGCCCCTGCTTCAGATCCGTCAAAAACAGGATCACGTCTGCGGTATCGATCGCAATCTGTGCCTGCTCCCTCATCTGCGCAAGAATAATGTCGCTGGTATCCGGCTCAATCCCGCCGGTGTCAATCAAGGTAAAGCTTCTGTCAAGCCATTCTACATCCGCATAGATCCGGTCGCGGGTAACCCCCGGCGTATCCTCTATGATGGAAATCCTGGAGCCGGCAAGGGAATTGAACAACGTTGATTTCCCTACATTCGGCCTGCCCACGATTGCTACGATTGGTTTGCTCATTCTATCTCCTCATTCATGCCGGTCACAGCGTTTACAAGGCTTTGGCCGTCTGACTCTACAATGATGGTTTTGACCTGTAATGCCTCCTCGACCTGGCGCACCGTCATGTCATCCAAAAACACCTGCTCATTGGCGCGCAGCATATTGGCCGGGAGCAAAAGCCTGTCCCCAAGATCCTGGCCGGATAGCTGCGCGACCAGATCCTGACCGGTGATCAGTCCGGATACCGTGATCGTCTCTCCGAAGAAATCATTCCGGATCGCGATGACCCTGACCCGGGTTCCCGGAACTGCGGCACAAATCTTTCCTGCAAGCTCCTGCAGCACCGGCGCCGCAAGCTTCCCGGTCGCGATTGTGACCTTGCGGCTTCTCCCCTTCCCACAATCTGGCAATGTTTTGGTAATGTTGTGCAGCGCATCCTCCACTTCATCCATCAGCAGCCGGACCATGCCGACCCCGTTCTCCAGCTGCAGGTATCCATCATAATCTTTTCCCGCAGGAATCGGTTCCCCCGCAAGCAAATACCACTCATCACTGGCATGGACCAGATGAATTCCATACCGTTCCATGTAATATGCCTGCCAGCGCGCGATCTGGGCGATGACGCACTTCGCGTCATCCCTCCCGAACAGTTCCAGCTTCGGAAGGTGTTCCCGGAATCTGGTCAGCCCGACAGGAACCACGGAAACACTTTTCAGCTGGGGCAGGTATTGTTCCAGCTCCCGGATCGTGTCATCCAATTCCTGTCCGTCATTGATCCCCTTGCAAAGGACAACCTGTCCGTTCAGCTCGATTCCTGCGTCCTTGAGCCTTTTGATCTTCGGGAAAACCGATCCGGCAAACCGGTTATGCAGCATCCGGCAGCGCAGCTGCGGATTCATCGTATGGAAGGAAATGTTGATTGGCTCCAGGTGATAGCGGATGATCCGGTCAATATCATGATCCGACATATTCGTCAGCGTAATATAATTGCCCTGGAGAAAGCTCAGCCTCGCGTCGTCATCATGAAAATACAGCGTCTCTCGCATCCCCGGCGGCATCTGGTCGATAAAGCAGAAGACACAGCGGTTTTTACATGCCCGGTATTCATCCATCAGACCGCTCTCGAATTCAATTCCCAGATCCTCCGCCGGATCCTTCTCGATCTCAACCTCCCAGTCTTCCGGCTCGCCCTCCGGCAGGCCCATCTCCAGGAATTCCTCCGAATGGGTTCCCTTCCTGACCACAAGAAGGAGCTCTTCCTCACGGATCAGGTAGCGGTAGTCAAATACATCTTCCACCTCATGCCCATTGACAGACAAAAGACTGTCACCCGGTTCGATCCCATACTCTTCGGCGATCGAACCGGGCGCTACGCAGCGGATCTTATGAAAATGATCACGATGAACAGACATCTTAGGCTTCCCCGTCCTGATTGTTCAACTGCTGCAGAAGCTGGTTGATCTTAGCAGTCGGTGACTGGATCCCGCTGATGGAAATATCATGATTCAGATGGTCGATGATCGTCGCAAGATACTCCGTCATGTCCGCTTCCGCATACCATTCCCGGGTCAGGAGTTCAGGCGGCCTGTAATTCAGGTTTGTGGTTACAACCTTTGACAGGTAGCCTTTCTCATAATAATCATCAAATGCTTCAAGGCCTTCCGTGAAGATGCCAAAGGTGGTGCATACGAAGACACGGTTTGCTCCCATCTCCTTGATCTGCCTTGCCACATCCAGCATGCTCCCGCCGGAGGCGATCATGTCGTCGATGACCAGGACATCCTTGCCCTTGACCGGGGCGCCGATGAACTCATGGGCAACAATAGGATTCTTTCCCTTTACAATCTTGGTATAGTCTCTCCGTTTATAGAACATTCCAAGCTCAAGTCCCAGGATATTCGCAAAATAGACAGACCGTTCCATGGCACCCTCATCCGGGCTGATTACCATGGCGGTTTCCTTGGTCAGGTGCAGGTTCGGGACGGTCTGCACCAATGCCTTCAGGAACTGATAGGTTGGCATGAAGGAATCGAACCCGGACAGGGGAATCGCATTCTGCACCCTGGGATCATGCGCGTCAAACGTCACGATGCCTGATACTCCCATGGCTTCCAGCTCTTCCAGGAAAACAGCGCAGTCCAGAGATTCCCGCTTGGATCTTCTGTGCTGGCGTCCCTCATAGAGGAACGGCATGACAACAGTGATGCGCTTTGCTTTCCCGTTGGCGGCAGAAATAATCCGCTTCAGGTTTTCATAATGATTGTCCGGGGACATATGGTTCTCTTCCCCGAATACACTGTAAGTAATGCTGGAATTGAGCACATCCACAAGGATATAAAGATCTGCTCCGCGGACAGAATCATTGATGATGCCTCTGCCTTCTCCGGTTCCGTATCGCGGGCAATGGCAGTCGATCAGGTAGCTTTCCTCAATAAAGCCCTTGATCGGAAGTGTCTGTTCCAGCTTTGCCAGGGGAGACTTCCTGCGTATCTCTACCAGGTCCCTGTCAATTGCTGCAGCAAATTCCTTACAGCCCTCCAGTGCTGCGATCCGCAAAGGTCCGGCAGGCAGCGTATCTGTTTGTATCTCGATCGGCATATATGGCCCTCCTGCGATTTTGATCTGTCACGAATTCATGTGGTAGCCTGTTTTCATGATACCTGTTTTCATGATACCTGTTTTCATGATA
>CAMORF010000313.1 GCA_946623485.1 uncultured Clostridia bacterium | reverse complement strand
GAACGGGAAAGGCCGGGGGACGTTGGGAAATGGAGCGAGGGAAACCGAATAGTCACAAAATAATGGCGAAAATATCAACGAAAATTGTATAAGATACCACCTGCAGTCCTTGTTCCGCAATTGCAAATATGGTAAAATGACGATATCAGAAGCATTTTGAAGTCCATTTTGCCGACGCGGTGGACAGAATCGAGTTCAGGATGTGAGGTGATGGTCATGACAGCAGCAAGAATAACCCTGAAGGATGTCGCGAGAGAGACTGGCTTTTCGGTGAATACGGTTTCCCGTGCGCTGCGAGATGACTCCATGTTATCCGGACAGACAAGGGCAGTCATACAAAAGACGGCGGATGATATGGGGTATATTAAGAATAACTTTGCCTCAACGCTGCGCTCAGGAACCAGCCATCTGATCGCGATTGTAATCAATGATATCAGCAACCCCCATTCGTCCTATGTCATCAGCGACATTGAACGCTACCTGCGCACGGCAGGATACGATGTTCTGATCCTGAAGTCGTCCAAGGATGGAGACGAAAACCTTTCCGGTAACCATATCATCAGGATTGCAGTTACACAGTCGGTGGACGGGATCCTGTATTTTCCGTATCAGCATGACCATACATCGATTGATTTTATGGAGCGTTCCGAGATTCCCTATGTTTTGGTAGACCGGAAAGTGGACGGTGTGGAAGCGGATGTCGTGTGTTGTGATGACGTCGGCGGCGGAAGACTGGCGGCAGAGCATTTCCTGGGACAGGGACACCGGAGCTTTCTGTATGTGCGGGGGCCTGCCTACAGCAGTTCCCAGATAGACCGGGAGAGGGGATTTGTGGGAGCCTTACGGGAAGGCGGCATCCCCCTGAGCGACATTCATTTTTTATCGGATGGGATTTTGTACCGGCCGGACGGCGCAGGACGGCTTGCCGCGTTGCTGAAGAAGGAAGGGATCACGGCATCTCTTGTGTTCCGGGATGAAGTGGCGTATCTGATGATCAACCAGCTGAAAAAAGTAGGTGTGAACGTTCCGCAGGATCTGTCCGTCATCGGGTTTGACCATCTGTATGGATTCTTTCCATACCTGCAGCCGCTCACCAGCGTGTTTTGCGGCGCGGACCAGTCACTGGGGCAGACTGCGGCGAGGCTTTTGCTTGGGCGGATCAAGAATCCTTCTCTTCCTGCAAGGGAGAAGGTGTTCCCGGTCGAGCTGTTTGAAGAGGGAACCACAAGGGCGCTCTCCACTGCATTTGGCGTGAAGCGGCGCGCGCTCTGAAACAATGGCTTGCCGGAAAGGAGTATTTATGAGCAATAGCGGCAATTCCAATACGATTTCGAGAGAATACCTCGATTCTCTTCTGATTGAAACACGTTATCTGAATTCGGCGGTTCCGGATACCACGTTCCAGCTGTACGGAGAGACATTTTCCACCCCCATTATGACAGCTGCGCTTTCTCATCTGGATCATTTTATGTCCCCGGGGGCAGGAGAAGCTTTTGCGAAGGGCGCTGCGGCGGCGGGAGCGGTTTTCTGGATCGGCATGACAGAGGATGACAAAGAGATGGAGCGGTACGCATCCTCCGGGGCAAGAGTGGTTGAGATCATCAAGCCGTACAAGGATCGGGAGCGGATCGCTGAGAAGATCCGGCGTGCGGAGCGGCTTGGCCATCTGGCGGTAGGGGTGGATATCGACCATCCTTTTGGGGAGGACGGATCTCCGGACGTAGTGGACGGTCTGGAGATGGCGGCGCTGACGACAAAGGAGCTGATTGACCTCGTGCAGTCCACAAAGCTTCCGGTGATCCTGAAGGGGATCCTGAGCGTGGCGGATGCGCAGATTGCTCTTTCCTGCGGATGCCGGGGAATCCTGCTTTCCCACCACAACAACCGCATCGAATACGCGGTTCCTCCGCTTTATCTTCTTCCGGAGATCACAAAAGTCGTTGCCGGACGCATGAAGGTGTTCGTGGATTGCGAGATCCGGACCGGCATGGATGCGTTTAAGGCGCTGAGCCTCGGCGCGGATGCGGTTGGCATCGGAAGGCCGCTGATGACGGCCATCAAGGAAAATGGCGCTGACGGCGTGCGGGACTATCTCAGGAAAGCAACGGATGGGCTGAGGAAAGCGATGGCTTATACCGGATGTACGGACCTGACGAAGATGGATCCCAGCGTGATTCACAGACGGAATTTCTGACAGATGCTCGAAGTATTGCATTATACAAAACGCTATGGGCGGACGGTTGCCTGCAGTGATGTCACCTTCACGGTTCCGGACGGCAGTGTCACCGTGCTTCTTGGACCCAACGGCGCGGGGAAATCCACCCTGATGAAAGGGATCATCGGTTTTTTGCGGTTTGAGGGACGCATATTGGTCAACGGCAGGGACAATGTGTCGCCCGAAAGCCGGCGTGCCATTGGCTACATTCCGGAGATCCCTTCCTTTTATCCGAACCTTACGGTTTCGGAGCATATGGAATTTGTTGCCCGTGCTTACCGGATGACAGACCGGAAGGAATACAGGGAGAGGGCACAGTGGCTGCTGGAACGGTTCTCCCTGGCGGAGCATCAGAAGAAGCTCGGGTCTGAGCTTTCCAAGGGAATGGCGCAGAAGCTTAACATCTGCCTTGGGCTGTTTACCCAGCCGTCGGTCCTGCTTCTGGATGAGCCGTTCATCGGACTGGATCCCCACGCAATCAAAGAATTGAAGCTTGTTATCGAAGCGCTGCGGGAATCCGGCGCCTCCCTTCTGGTCAGTACGCATATCATTGATTCCGTGGACATGCTTTGGGACCGGGCGGTGGTCCTGCAGGACGGCATTACCCGGGCGGATGTGGCAAGGGGCGAGCTGGAGGAACAGGGCATGTCACTGGAAAAGCTGTTCTTCTCCACGACAGAAGGAGCGCCAATCTGATTCATTGCACTCCCTGGCGCGGCAGGCAGAAACATCAGAAAACTGACGTTCATCGATAAGAAATAAACCATGCGCATGTTCTTCTTTTATTTCTTCCGGACCTCATGGAACCAGATCCGCAAGTTTGTGCATACCTGGGCCTTTTTCTTTTTTGCGGCGCTTTTTGCGGCAGGCGGGGTCATCGCATATTGGTTCTGGTGGTATTACCGCCAGCTGTCTGCGGAAAATGCAGCGCTTCCCACAAGCATCGGTGAGGTTTTTGAGGCGACGGGACTGACTGGCCTGAATCTTCTGGAGCTTGCGGCGGGCATCCTGTTCCTTGGGCTCCTGGCGAGTCAGACGATCTGGGCGTAGCCGAGCGTCTCCAG
>CAMORF010000312.1 GCA_946623485.1 uncultured Clostridia bacterium | reverse complement strand
TGTTAAGCGCCGACTTATCCTCTCTGCCGACGATAATTCTGCGCCGATTTCTTTTCACAAATGATCCTGCATACCTGTTATTATCCGTCGCCTTGGGCGACGTTTTTTTATTGCCCCCACCTTTGCTCTGCGGTATCCTGTTCACGTTGCATAAAAAAACGAGAAAGAGCGTCCCCGACCAAAGTTTCGCCCTTTCTCATCACACCAACAGCTCCTGGGGTGCCACGCTCGCAAGCTTTTTAATGCATCTCCCACAGCTGTTACACTGCTATGATACGGGAAAAAGCGATCTTTATCAAGTTAAACCAACTGCATTATTCTGACCGGCAGCTCTTTGATGCTGCTGTTGCCGGTTTTAAACCCTCCTCCTGCGGATGTCCGAAATGCGGCGCTGTCGGCAGACTCTCCCGGATCCGCCCCTACAGGCGGTTCATGGTCTCCGCCGATCATGGCTCCCGTTCTGACACCGAACTCATTGTCCCCAGGTTCCGGTGCGGCTCCTGCGGATGCACGCATGCCCTTCTCCCGGATTCTCTCATCCCCTTCGGGTCCTATTCCCTGAGATTTGTACTTACCGTCCTGCTCGCATATCTTAACCGTTCTGATACTGTGGCAGATTTTTGTGATCACTGGCAGATCGCTGTCTCCACTCTTTACGGCTGGATCCATCTTTTTCGCTCGCAGTACAATGCCTGGTGCCGCATCCTTGACCGGATCCTCTGGGTCACGCAAAAGTCTCTGGACTCCGTCTCTGACTTCCCTGCCTTTCCCTCAGATTTCCTTTCCCGGTTCGGGTTTTCTTTCCTTCAGGGGCACAGGGCGTCACCTTCCGTATCCCTGCAGCGGATCGACCGGCGGCGCAGGCCATGGGTCACATGATTTCGAAATAGGCGCCTGCTTTTTCATGGATTATGATGTCTCCGTTAGCTGTAATCACACCAGAACAAGGAGGTACTTCATGAAAAACAAACCTGAGCCACTGAAGATCGCACATTTCCGCTTCGCACTGATCGCCCCGGTCATCCAGGGGCTTTATCCTGATGCCAGTGAAGCCGCTTACTACCGCCGGGTCACACAGGACCCCATCCTGCGGCCTGACGGTGTCTCCTATAAATACAGTCCGGATACCCTTGAGCGCTGGACCGGCCTCTACCGTAAGAAAGGAATGGACGGCCTCATCCCCGGATTCCGTAAAGACAAAGGCGTTTCCCGGGCTCTCTCCGCTGATGCCATCAATGAGATCTATCGCCTTCGCGAGAAGTTTCCCCGCATCAACGGCGTCATGATCCACCAGATGCTCGTCCAGTCCGGCTTTATCGACGCCAAGGTCTCTGTCCGTGCCGTACAGCGCTTCCTGAAGGAAAATGATCTCAGATCTGCCCGCAACCCTGCCGTCAAAGACCGGAAGGCGTACGAAATGCCGGAATTCGGATGCATGTGGCAGGCGGATACAGCCTATCTCCCTTACATCACCGAGAACGGCCGCTCACGCCGGACATTCCTGATCATGATCATCGATGACCACTCCCGCCTGATCGTCGGCGGCGGGATCTTTTATAACGATAACGCTTACAACTATCAGAAAGTACTCAAGCAGGCCATTTCCACTTACGGTATCCCGGATAAGATCTACATGGATCACGGCGGTTCTTTTGAAAACGACCAGCTCACCCTGATCCTTGATTCCCTGGGCATTGTCGAATCCCATGCCCCTGTTCGAGATGGGGCTGCAAAAGGCAAAGTAGAACGGAACTTCCGGACCCTCCGCAGCCGCTGGCTGTCGACCCTTGATGTCTCGGCTATCCATTCGCTGGAAGAGTTCAATTCCCTGCTCGCCGATTACATCCGCCGGCACAACACCACTGTCCATTCCGGTACAGGCGAGACTCCGGTCGACCGCTTCATGCGTACTAAAGACCATGTCCGCATCCCAAGGTCTGCCGAATGGCTGGATGAATGCTTTACCAACCGTATCTCGCGCAAGGTCAACAACGATTCCTGCATTTCTGTTGACGGCGTATGGTATGATGCCCCTCCTCAGTTCATCGGCATGAAGGTGGACATACGCTACCTGCCGGACCATATGGAAAACGCATATATCCTTTACGGAGATACCCGTTTCCCCATTACAAGGACGGATAAGAACGCCAATGCCCGCACTAAGCGCAACAATGCGCTCCCTGCTATCAGCTATCCCTCGGAAGGAGATGAAGTTTCATGAATTTCAAAGCTTTCTACGGCTTGTCCTGCAACCCTTTTGACAAACATTCCCTGAAGATATCGGATTCCTTTGAGTCCTCCGATCAGAAATCGATGATGAACCGTCTTTCCTATCTCAAGGACGTCCGCGGGATCGGCGTTTTCACCGCCTCTCCCGGCATGGGAAAATCCTTCTGCCTCCGGCAGTTCGAATCCTCGCTGAACAAGAACCTTTATGATATGAAGTATGTCTGTCTCTCGACCGTCTCTGTCGGCGAATTCTACAAGCAGCTGTGTGACCAGCTCGGTCTTGAGACCAAAGGCGGCAAGACCGTCATGTTCAAGGCCATACAGGACCGGATCCATTACCTTTATAAGGAAAAGAAACAGCCCCTTATCCTGGCCATTGATGAAGCCCAGTACCTGAGCAATGCTGTACTCAAAGACCTCAAGATGCTGATGAATTTCAACTACGACTCCCTTAACTGCTTCACACTCATCCTGAGCGGGGAGCCTTACCTGAACAATACCCTCGAAAAACCTGTCCACGAAGCTCTCCGCCAGCGTATCACCGTGCACTACTCCTTTCGCGGCCTGGGGCCGGACGAGATCCCCGCCTATATCCGGCATAAGATCCGCCTTGCCGGAGGCGCTGATACTCTGGTAGGTGAAGATGCCCTGTCTGCTGTTACAGGATACTGTCATGGTATCCCCAGGATCATTGACAATGTCATGTCCGACGCGATCATGCTCGGAGCCCAGCTCGGAAGATCCTGTATAGATTCCGAAGTGATCCTGGCTGCTGTCAATGAGCAGGCTCTCGATTAATACAGTCGTCTCAGAGTAATGAAGGTCATGGCATTTGTCATGGCCTTTTGCAATATCATGACAATATCTTGATTCCTGATGGTGCTAAAACAGCTCGTCGTTTTCGCCGATTCAGATGTGTCGCTCCGCTTAGAAACTGTCGCCGATCAGGCTGCAATATCCTCAAATACCGTGTCGCCGGCGCCGCTCAGAATTCGTCGCTCAACAATCATTAATTTCTTGCTTGTTCAACAGAGTCTTTCTGCACAGTTTGCACGATT
>CAMORF010000311.1 GCA_946623485.1 uncultured Clostridia bacterium | reverse complement strand
AGGATATCAATTCGGTGCTGCGTCGCTGTGACAGCGCATTATATGAAGCAAAAAAAGTCAGAAATACTTATCGGGTTTTCTCAGTCAAGTGAATGGGAATATTTTTTCCGGGGGAATGTGATTGGAATATGATGTGGTACATGGATGCAGAACATCAGTAACAGTAGTGCAATGATTGGAGATTGGTGAGTGACAGGCATCTTTTCAGGACGGGGGAAATGCATATGAAGAAACACCTTGGTATCGTTGTAATGGGTGCGGTGTTTGTCGATATTAAAGGATATCCGGTATCGCAGTATATTCCCGGCGGGCGGAATGCCGGACGTGTCATCCAGGTGCACGGGGGCGTGAGCCGGAATGTGGTTGAGGACATCGCGAACGTGGAACTGGAGCCGACCTTTATCAGTGTGGTGGACCGAAGCGGAATCAGTTCGGATGTTATCGATAAGCTCAACCGGCACAGGGTCAATACGGAATATATCCGACGAACGGAAGATGGTCTGGGAACATGGCTCGCGTTGTTTGACAACAACGGAGATGTGGTGGGTTCAATCTCAAAACGGCCGGATCTTTCCGAGATCCTTAACATCCTGGAGGATCACGGGGATGAGATCTTCCAGTACGCGGACAGCATTGTCGTGGAGATTGATATGGATCCGCAGATCCTGAAGAAGGTGTTTTCCCTGGCACAGGTCTGGAACAAGGAGATCTATGCGGTGGTATCGAACATGTCCATTGCGATGGAGCGGAGGGATCTTCTGAAGAAGACCGCCTGCATTGTCTGCAATGAGCAGGAGGCTGGGATTCTGTTTACGGAAAACTATGAAGGCATGGAGCCGGAAGAACTGAAGGACGTGCTTGCGAAGCGGATTGCGCAGGCGCAGATCCCGCGCATGATCGTCACGTTGGGAGGAAGAGGCGCCGTGTACGCGCAGCTGAACAAAGAGGCAGGCTATTGTCCTGCAATTGAGACCGAGGTAATAGACACGACTGGTGCCGGAGACGCATTTTTCGCGGGAGCCGCGATTGGACTGACCTATGGGAAAGACTTGGGCGAAGCCTGCCGGATCGGGACAAGACTGGCAGCATCGGTGATTGCGACGAAGGAAAATGTATGCCCGCGCTTTTTGCCGGAGGAATTTGGCCTGATTTTGCCGGAGGGGTGAAGCACGGATGATTCACCGTCTGCAGGGGATGGGAAGTGAATCATAACATGCTCTGCGATCCTGATATGAAGCTGCGTGAACCGGCAGGAAGAAAACGGATTGCGAACCGGAAGGATGATATCAGATAGGGAAATGAAATGAAGAACGTAATATTTCTGACAGGCGGTACAGGGTTTCTGGGGACAGAACTGGCGGCACGGTTTGTCCGCGAGGAACAAACTTGAAAATAATCCTCCTGTACGGTTGGAGCTTTGGCATGGTAACCGTACAGGAGGAAAATAATGCTGGGGGCAGCCGTATCATACGAATACGGCTGCCCCCAGGTAGTTATGAGCAGCAGTCTTTGCGCACTGCAGTTTTTATGAGCAGCAGTCTTTGCGCATCGTATTTTTTTACGCTGCAGCTTTTATGCTTTGTAGACTTCCTCACCGTCCACAATGGTGGCGATGATATTTGCCTGTGCGACCTTTTCGATATCGTCATGCAGGAAATCGCAGTCATATACCGCCATATTGGCAAGCTTTCCGAACTCGATGGAGCCCATACGATCCTCCTGATGCCACTGATAGGCAACATTGATCGTCATGGCACGCAGCGCCTGTTCCCGGTTGATCGCTTCTTTGAGATTATGCGCTTTGCCCAGGCCATTGTAAAGTTCCTTCGGGAAATTGCGTGTTTCTGCGGTATAAATGCTGTATTTCACATTCATCATCGGAGAAACCGGGTAGTCTGAATGGAAGACCACATTGGCTCCCGCATCGAAGAAGGACTTGATGGGATAGGATTCCAGAGCAAGCTCTTCGCCCACATATGTGACCTCTACATCATAGATGCCCGGAAGCTCAGGCACCCACAGCGGCGCAACCGCCGGGATGGAGCGGGTAGCTGCCATTCTGCGGACATCCTCATCCGTCACAAAATGCAGGTGGGCCAGGACATTGCGCTGATCCATATCACCGGTGATCTTTTCCGCATCCTCGATGCAGCCCAGCATGAAGTGCGCAGCGCCGCCGCCTTCCGTGTGGACATGGACGGAGAGTCCTTCCTTGTCCGCCTCTGTAATCAGCGCTACCATCTTGTCATGGTCGTTGAAACGCTCCAGGCCATGGTAGCCGGGCTCATCAGCGTAATCCTGGTTCTGCCAGCCCGTATGCGCCTCGGTCACACCGTCGATGAATGCCTTTGCGCCGATAATATGGAAATATTCGCCGCTGATCGTTGCGCGCTGTGCGGCGATGCGGGCGATCTCCGCCTTCGGGTCATCAATGTTGTCAAGCACATACATATAGGCATAGGTGCGCAGCTTCAGCTTGCCTTCCTGCTCCAGCTCATAGTATGCCTGGGGGGAATCCCGGTAGACAACCTCCGCGCCGGCATCGCACACAGCAGTAAATCCGTTTTTGAGAGCGAAATCCTGCCATGCGAGCAGATAGGACTTGGCATCCTCAACGGAAGTGGGAATACGCGGAAAGAACTCAAATACCGGTGCTTCACAGACATATCCGTTCGGTTCGCCGTTCTCGTCTACATGTACCTGGTCATAGCCGTATTTCTTCGCATACTCCGCGTCAATGCCGGCCCATTCCAGAGCCTTGGTATTGAGCAGGCAGGAATGTCCGCCGCCGGTTTGCATGAGAAGGGGCCTGTCAGAGCAAATCTCATCCAGAAATGCCTTTGTGACAGGCTGGTCATCCTCGTTCCATCCTGAAGCTACATACATTTCCTTCTGGGGATTTTTAGCGACAAATTCCTTGATGATCTCACGGTATTTGTCGAAGTCGGCTACGGCAATCCCTGAGAGGTCCGCCTGTCCGATCGCGCGGAGGCCGGCCAGATGGCCGTGGCTGTGGGATTCCAGAAAGCCGGGATAGATGAAGTTCTCACCGTAATCCAGGATCTGCGCGTTTGCATCCGCGAGCTTCTTTGCTTCCTCAGCGCTGCCGATGTAGGCAAACACACCATCCTTGACGAGCGCAGCTTTGGCAGTGGGCCTTTTCTTATCCATGGTGATAAAGTTTCCGAGTACAATGGTTTGCTTCATTTATTATGATCCTCCTTTGCATTACATCACAAGATACTCATTAGGAACTGTCACAAATAACTTGTGCGGATTACGCAGGATTTCCATTCGAGCTGT
>CAMORF010000310.1 GCA_946623485.1 uncultured Clostridia bacterium | reverse complement strand
CCATCATGATCATCGGGATCGCCTGGAAGATATCCATGATCCGCATGATGATCGTATCCACCTTGCCCCCGAAATAACCCGCAATGATGCCCAGAAGTCCGCCGGAAAACAGGGCCGCAATGGTGCAGAACAGCGCGATGATCAGGGAATACCTGGTACCGTAGATGACTCGGCTGAAGATATCACGCCCGAAGGAGTCCGTTCCAAACAGATGTGCTGCGCTGGGCGGCTGCATCATGGCCATGTAATCCTGCAGGGTATAATCATACGGGGCAATCAGAGGAGCAAAGATCGCAACCAGGATCAGAATTCCTACAACCACCAGCCCGATGATGGCAGTCTTATTCCGCCGGAAGCGCTTCCATGCTTCATAAGCAGGGGTCGAATTGACCGGCCTTTTTCTCTTTTTATTTCTTTTCTCGATCTTCTCCATCGCGGGAGTATACATTTTTGCCATCTTCGATCCCCCCTTATGCAGCTTTTACCTTTGGCTTCTTCGAGCCTCCGGCAATGATCGTCGTCTTCAGTCTCGGGTCGATCAGAACAAAGCTGATGTCAACGATCAGGTTGATGATCGTGAGCACCATGGCTATGATCAAGGCACCGCCGAGGACGGATGGATAGTTTCTCTGCGTAATGGAGTCAACGATATATTTGCCGACACCCGGGACACCAAAGACGGTCTCAATGACCATGCCGCCGCCGATGCTGTTGCCAAGGCTGGTACCGATCGACTGTGCGACCGGGATCATAGCGTTGCGCAGTGCGTGATGATATGTAATGTTGTTCTCAGTCTGTCCCTTTGCCCTTGCGGTGCGGATATAATCCTCACCAAGAACCTCCAGCATGGATGATCTCGTGATACGGGTATAGTTCGCAACCGATGAGAGCCCGATACAGAGCATCGGCAGGATAAAGCCCTTGGGCGATGTGATGCCTGTCGCAGGCAGCCAGTGCAGGTTGACCGCGAAGATCATGATCAGGACCAGCGCAACTACAAACTCAGGTACCGACTGGAAGAACATCGATATGACCAGCACCAGGGAATCGACCCAGGTATATTTTTTCAACGCCGATATGATGCCTAACAGGATCCCGATAATCGCGCCGATCGCCACAGCGCCGACCGTGATAATGCCGGAGGTTCCCAGTCTGGGAAGGATCTCCTTCAGAACCGGTTCCCCGGTACGGTAGGAATTGCCGAAATCCCCCTTCGTTACGATGTTTCCGATATACCGGAAATACTGCACAACCACAGGATCGTTCAAACCCAGTTCTTCTCTCTTTTCCTGAACCTGCTCTTCCGTTGCCGTGTTGCCGAGAATCTGCCTTGCAGGGTCACCGGGCGTAACGGTTTTCAGGATAAAGATGATGGCGGAAACGCCGAGCAGGATCGGAATCAGGAGAAGGATTCGTTTAATGATATACTTTACCATAGTCCTCTCCGAATCTTTTTCCGTTCAGCCCACAAGTGCCGCTCCTGATTCCCGGCTGCACACATCCTGAAAAAAGAATCCTGCGCCGGAGGAACAAAACTGCCGCAGTGTAAGCTGATCATTGCAAGTATAGAGAAAGCCACAGCCCTGAGGAAGGCCCCCATTGCTGTTACTTTCCGTTCAAATCATCTATGTGATTCTATGGAATTCAATTCTGTACATCATGGAAACGATGACCCGTCATAGTTTCCGGAAGATCATCCCTTGTAGAATCCGGTCGGATCCAGGAATCCACGCTCAAGGGTATTGAAGCCCTTCAGATCAGGAGCAACAACCGAACTGTTGATGTTCGGGAACAGGTTCACCTGGATGGTCTGCGCCTTCATGGTCTCTTCAAACTTCTTGCCGACTTCCTTTGCGGTCTCAACATCCTTCGCGAAGATGAAGTCATGGATCTGAGCGTTGATCTCATCCGTGGTCCACTTCGGTCCGCCGATGCAGAAGGTGTAAGCGTTCTGGAAGAAGATGAAGATGGACGGGAATCTTGCCGCTGCGTACTCACCGACTACGATCAGGTCATAGTCGCCGCCTGCTGCCTGCTGTACGAACTGGGCAGTATCCGGGATATCCAGCTCAAGGGTGATTCCTGCCTCAGCAAGGTTTGCCTGCATAACAACATAGATCGGCTCGATATCGGACAGGCCAAGCGCCCTCAGGGTCAGGCCGTCGCCGTATCCTGCTTCCTCCAGGAGTGCCTTCGCGCCTTCCACATCCCTTGCACGCTCTTCTGCGGTATAGACCGCATTGTAATAGGGGTTGTCCTCGGTGAAATATCCAAGGGACGGAGTTGTCAGCCCTGCGGAGCCGACAGCGTTGATCGCGTCATAATCCAGAGCCTTGTCAATGGCTTCACGGACCTTCTGGTCAGCGGTAGCTCCCGCATTCTCACCCATGTTGAACCACAGATGGTTGACCTGGTCGAAGGTATAGTTGACAACTCTTACCGCATCATTGCCCTGGAAGGTAGCAGCCTGCGCGGTCGGGATCGCATATGCCACATCCGCGTCGCCGGACTGGATCGCCATGATGCGGGCTGCCGGGTCAGCGGTGAAGGTGAATACGATGTCTTTATAATATCCTGCATAATCAGGATTCCAGTAGTCTTCGTTGCGCTCGATAACTACATTCTGCCCGTTGGTCCAGGAAACGAACTTATAGGGGCCGGAACCGACAACCGGGTTCTTCCCGATCGCTTCCATGCCGCCGGCTGCCTCAACCTCATCCTCAGAGATAATGCCGTACTGGGTCCAGGTCAGCATCCGGATGATATCAGGCGCGTTGGAAGTAAACTCGATCGTAACCGTATGCTCGTCATCCGCCACAGCATCCGCGCAGTCAACGAAGATGGAGCCAGTCTCATTGGTCGCATTCAGGTCTCTCCACATCTTGACAGAATAAACAACATCATCCGCTACCAGGGGGGTTCCGTCTGTCATGGTAACATCATCACGCAGCTTGAACTTGCAGTGATTCTCATCAACCCACTCCCACTCGGTAGCAAGCTCCGGCTTGATCTCTCCACTCTGATGATCATAGGAAACAAGGTTATCCGTCAGGCTGGAATAAATCATCATGGATTCATTCTCAGTGTTTCCGCTTGCAGGCCCAACCAACGTAGACGGCTCAGAAGCAAACGCAATTGTAAGAGTTTCATCGGTCTTTGCAGTATTCGCCGGGTCACAATCCGCACCGGACAGGCCACCTTCCGCAAAAGCAGCGGGCGCCATGGAAAGGGTCATGGCAGAAACCAATGCGAGGCCAAGTACCTTCTTCATCTTCATAGTTCTTCCTCCTGAAAATGTGTTGTTGTTGACAGGAACTCTCCTG
>CAMORF010000309.1 GCA_946623485.1 uncultured Clostridia bacterium | reverse complement strand
TTAGCGTACTGAACCATAGAGATGGTGAACCATTACCGTAATCTGAAGATTAAAACGATTCTTCCGGTCTGTCAAGTCGCCCGGACGATGCCAGTATCAGGGATGAAGTTCATCCTGAGGCCTTTGTCACCGGGTCAGATCCTGCACCCATTTATACTTCCGGAAATGAAGCATCACCCAGGGGATCTTCCCTACCTCATCAAGGCAGGTACAGGAATAGACCAGCAGGACCGGCCAGTGGAAGACAAACGCGCCAAGCAAGGCCAGCGGGATCGCGATTCCCCACATGGATACCGCGAGGCTGTACATATCAAACAGGGTGTCGCCGCCTCCGTCGATCACACCGTTGATCGTAACCGTATTGACGCATCTTCCGATCATATAGAATGCCATGATGACCATCATGCCTGTCAGGTATCCGTGGGCGGTTTCCGTCAGGATGACAAAGGATGTCACCAGGGGGGTCAGCGCCAGGATAATGGCAGTAGACCCAAGGCCGATTACCCAGGAGATATTTTTCAGAAGAATGCCATAGGCTTTTCCTGTTTCCAGGCGTCCCGCGCCCAGTTCATTTCCAACCATGATGGAAGCTGCTCCCGCAACCCCGTTGCACGCGCAGCAGATCAGGTCACGCACCACTGCGGAGACGGAATTCGCCGCGGCGGCATCTGTCCCCATATGTCCCATGATGGCCGTATAGGATGTAAACCCGACGCCCCACAGGAACGATCCTCCCATAAGCGGCAGGCATTGCTTCAAAAAGTCTTTTCGCAGCAGCCGGTTTCCTTTCAGGAAACGACGGAAATCGGGCCGGATGTAAGAGTTCCCGGAGGATACGATCAGGCAAAGGCCCAGTTCGATCACGCGGGAAATGGTTGTCGCCGTGGCTGCTCCCCTGGATTCCATGCGAGGCGCCCCCAGGAGTCCAAAGATGAAGATGGCGTTCAGCACGATGTTTGATATCACGGCGCTGGAGCTTACAAGCGCGCTCGCCTTCACATGGTCGGAGATCTTCATCATCGTGAGATAGCTCTGGGAGATCCCGGTCAGAAGATAAGACCATCCCGCGATGCGCAGGTACGTCATTCCGATCCGGATCAGTTCAGGGTCATGGGTAAAGATCCGCATCAGGACACCGGGGCACAGCTCACAGGCGGCAAAAAACAGAATCGATGCTCCTCCGCAAAACCGCAGCATCAGGTGAAAGAGCTCCTGCATGGTCTTGCGGTCGCCTTTCCCGAAGTACTGTGCGCCAAGGATCGCTCCGGCTGCCACGATTGCTGACAGGAACATGTTTTGCACAAACTGAACCTGCGTGGCAAGGGAGACTGCCGTCATCTCATTCTGCCCGATCCGGCCAAGCATCAGCGCATCCGCTGCCGCAACCAAAGCAAGCATCAGGCTTTGTACTGTGATCGGCGCCGCCAGGTAAAACAGGCGGCGGTAAAATGCACGGCGATCGATGATCATGTTTTTGTTCTTACTTTCTTTTTTCATTCAATCCTCCAGGAAAGGCAGGCATGATGTATCAGTGATCATGGAACAGGCCCTCAGGAGCTGTTCAGAACAGATCCTTAAGATATCACACCGCAATGCAAGTGTAAATAACCCATCCGTTCCCCTGTGTTTCTGCGTTCTGTGCCGGATCCGTCAGACAACATCATATCAATATTTCTCTTTCTTCCGGAATGCTTTATACTATGGACAAAACGTAGAATGATCCATAAATGGCATTTGGCGGCAGCATCATGCGATTGCCGAAAGAAAGGAGCCCGGTTATGAAAGACAGCTTCAAAAAAACAGCTGCGATCCGGTCCGGCGGCTGGAATGGCGCGCGTTCCGCCATCCATACGCGAATGCCTGTGGCGCAGGAGGCTTTCCCATGATTCCGGCGCGTTTATCCGGCCTTGACCATCAGAAAATCCTGCGTCAGATCACACATTTTGGATCCGCGGGCGAGGCATCCATGGAGCCGCAGGCAAAGGCACGGCTCGAAGAACAGCTCCTCAGGTGCGCGGAAGAAGTTCTTCAGATTGCCGCACCCCGCGTGGTTTACCGGATTCTCCCGTATGCCGGACTGGCCCCGATCCTTGCGGGCAATGACATCCGCCGCCTGATGGACGGCTGCGGCGAGGCGGTTTTGATGGCACTGACCCTTGGCCTGGAGCTGGAACATCGTCTGATGCGGGAAGAGGTTTCGGACATGGGAAATGCATATCTTCTGGATCTGTGCGCGTCTCAGGCAGTGGAGGATACAGCGGACCAGTTTGAAAAGAACCTTAGAGAGCAGCTGCTTCAGGAGGGGAAATATCTGACAAACCGTTATTCTCCCGGATACGGTGATTTCCCGCTCACGGTGCAAAAAACGCTGATGGAGCTTCTGAACGCATCCCGGGCGATCGGCCTGACGCTGACAAAAACAAACCTGATGGTTCCCAGGAAATCAATCACTGCCCTCATGGGAATCAGTGACAGGCCAAAGGGCAGAATCTATGGTGGGTGTGCCCGCTGCCCTCTTTTGACAAAATGCTCCTTCCGGGAACATGGGGAACGCTGTTACGCGCCGGATGGCGGAGCTTAATTGCTCTCTCGGCAGCCTTAAGGAAAGATGGAACAATGATATGAAAGAGAAACAAATCCTTTTACTTGACGGAGCCATGGGGACCATGCTGCAGAAAGCCGGACTGAAACCAGGCCAAAAGCCGGAGCTGTTCGGCATGGAACACCCCGATGTGGTGGAAGAGATCCACAAAAAATATATCGAAGCGGGAAGCAGTGTGATCTACGCAAATACATTTGGCATCAACAGCAGGAAATATGAAGACTGCCCCGTCTGTGTCAGCGAGGTAGTCGCGGCCAATATCGCGATTGCCAGAAAAGCCGCCGCGCAATATCCAGGCCGCAGGATTCAGGTGGCGCTGGATGTCGGTCCGATCGGGGAACTGATGGAACCCCTTGGAACCATTTCCTTTGAAGAAGTATATGACTGCTTTTGCGAACTTGTCTTAGCCGGGGAAAAAGCAGGTGCAGACCTGATCGTGTTTGAGACGATGACGGACCTGAATGAGGTGCGGGCCGGCGTGCTTGCCGCAAAGGAACATACCACTCTTCCGGTCTGGGTCACGCAGACATTCGAAAAAAACGGAAGGACATTTGCCGGAACCGATCCGGCAGCCATGGCGCTTACGCTCGACGCGCTTGGCGTAGATGCCATTGGCGTAAACTGCTCCCTGGGGCCGGAAGATCTGGTTCCCATCGTAAAAAAGATAAAGGCGCATACCAGCCTGCCGCTCATCGTCAAGCCGAATGCAGGGCTGCCGGATCCAAGAACCG
>CAMORF010000308.1 GCA_946623485.1 uncultured Clostridia bacterium | reverse complement strand
GCTCTGCAATGAGAGCATATCGTTTTTTATGTCTGCCCATCCCGTGAACAGTAACTTCCCCATAGAACGGATTGATCCGATGCCGGATTGGAACTATATTATCAGAGGATTTCTGAGCGAAAAGCGCTAGGCAAAACTATCATGTTATTTCTTTAAGATTCCTTAGTACCTCAGGAGTTGACGCCTGCGGTTCAAATCCCGCAGGTGTTTTTTCCCCGGAAGGAGGATTTGTTTTTACGGTTGGCAAATTTCAAATGACAGGCTATTTTTCGATTGCTTTTTTGAAAATAAAGTGAGAAGAATGACGAGAACCGACCATCATTTCGACATATGCCGTACAAGGACTATCTTTATCTTGACAAATATAAGATAAAAGATAAAATAGATCATAGATGGGAGGTGACTGATGTGACACAGGAAGAACGCGCCGAGCTTCAGGCCAGAATCGCTGCCCTGCCGGCGGGCAATATCACCTATAAGACCATCAACGGCAGGAAGTACCCTTACCTGCAATGGCAGGAGGATGGCAGGCAGCGGGGACGCCACGTTAAGGCGGATGAGCTGGCGTCCCTGCAAGCCGGCATTGACGAGCGCAAACGGCTCCAGGCGATGCTGAAAGCCGCGCCGGCAGCGGGCAGCACAAAAGATGCGCTGCACCTGACGGCCTTCTCACGGATCGGCGACGATCTGCGGGCTTACATTCGTCCCGCTCTTTCCTTCCGCAAGCGCGAATGCTTTGCGCAGCTGCGTGATTATCTGCATGGCAGCAGCGCCGATAAGGTTTTCATCCTGTACGGCCTGCGCCGAACGGGGAAAACCACCATGATCCGGCAGGCCATTGCGGAGATGGATGACGAAATGTTCTCCCGCACGGCGTTCATACAGGTCACAGCCTCCAACAGCCTGGCTCAGCTTAATCAGGATCTGCGCCAGCTGGAGAAGCACGGCTTCCGGTATGTCTTCCTGGATGAAGTGACGCTGATGGAGGACTTCATTGAAGGCGCAGCGCTCTTTTCTGATGTGTTCGCGGCCAGCGGCATGAAGATCGTACTCTCCGGCACCGATTCCCTGGGCTTTTTGTTCACAGAGGATCAGCAGCTCTATGACCGCTGCATCCTGCTGCATACCACGCTGATCCCTTACCGGGAGTTTGACCGGGTGCTGGGGATTCACGGCATTGATGAGTACATCCGCTATGGCGGCACGATGAGCGTCGGCGGAATCCAATACAACACGCCGACCTTCGCCACCAAGAAGACGACCGACGAGTATGTGGACAGCGCCATCGCCCGGAACATTCAGCATTCCCTGCGATATTATCAGCATGGCGGCCACTTCCGCAACCTCTATGAGCTGTACGAAAAGGACGAGCTGACCAGCGTCATCAACCGGATCATCGAGGATATCAACCACGCCTTTACCCTGGACGTGCTGACGAGGCGCTTCCGCTCTCACGACCTGCGGGTGTCTGCCGCGAATCTCCGCCGCGACCGCAGCGCGCCCAGTGACATTCTGGACCAGGTGGACACCGATGCCATCACAGAGCAGCTGCGGCAGCTGCTGGAGATCCGGAATCAGGAGGAGCAGACCGTGACGATCACGGACGCGCACCGAAAAGAGATCAAGGAATACCTTGACCTGCTGGATCTGACGGTCGATATTCCCATCGTTCATATGACGGACTTCAATACACGCGACAGCCGGACCGTCATTACCCAGCCGGGCATGCGCTATGCGCAGGCCGAAGCGCTGATCAGCCGGCTGATCCTGGACGACGCCTTCCGCGCCTATGATCTGCAGGAGCGCAACCGGGCCACCGAGCGGATCCTCACGGAGGTCAAAGGCCGTATGATGGAAGACATTGTGCTGCTGGAGACGCAGACGGCCCGCAAAGATGCCCAGGTCTTCCATCTTCAGTTCGCTGTGGGCGAATTTGATATGGTGGTGTTTCAGCCGCAGACGGCCTCCTGCGAAATCTATGAGATCAAGCACAGCACCGGGATTGCTTCCGAGCAGACGCGCCATCTGCGGGATGAGAAGAAATGTGCCGAAACGGCGTCTCGCTTCGGCACAATCACGGGAAAGCATGTCATTTATCGCGGGGAGACGAAGGATGTTGATGGCATCCATTATGTGAATGTCGAGGAATATCTGCGGGCGCTATGAATGCAGATACACTGGATACCATCAAAAAGCTCTAATGAGATCGAAGACGATTTGAGTATCATTATGGATCATTATGAAGTCAGAGGATTCAAGCTGGGGTTTAGAGTAGGCTTCAAAGCCGTAATCTCATTCTCACAGGAAGACATTAACGTATAATCAGTCTAGCCGATAGCGGTTCACACCGCTGTCGGCCTTTTTTTGCGTTTTGGAGAAATACCATCCCTTATTTTTCACTTCTTATCCTGTTCTTTTACGTGGCCGGGAGCTATCATATCATCACGGTCAGGGAATGACCGGAATGATTGAAGGAGGTTTGGAACGATGTATGTTAATGGACGTGGCCCGATGAACAGAGGCTTTGGCCCCATGGGAGGCCCGATGCATCATCGTCCTATGGGCTTCCGTCCCATGGGCATGTGGCATCGTCCGATGGGCTTTTTCCCGATGGGCGGGCTCTTTATCCTTCCTGCTCTTATGTTCGGCGGCTGGATTGCGATCGCCGTTGTGGGAGGAATCATGAGCCTGATTGGCACCTTGATCGGAGGAATCTTCTCAGGGCTGTCTTACCTGGCTTCGGGTGTTTTTTCTGGCAATGGCCTGGTAATCGGTATTGTAATCGGTCTTGTTGCCTTCTACTGTTTCCGCAACTGGAAGAGCACGAAAAGCACTGGAGAGGTTGAGTAAATGAAAGACAAAGCATTGTGGTGTTTGGGCCTTGTGCTTGGTGCAGGAGTGATTGTTACAGATCGCTTCCTGCATCTGCTTCCTGACTGGCTGGCAATTGTGCTGTTCGTGATTGCCTGGGTATTGATTATTGCAGGCATCTGGAAAGAGAGAGCGAAGAAGTTATGACCAAGGATAGGATTTGGCTAATCAGTGCGATTGTATGTTTTCTGGCCGCTGTAGTTTCGCTGGCTGGATCCGCTATCGGCATGTCGGACACTCTGGTGAGAATATTTGGTGTAGTGAATATCATTTCACTGGTGATTGTGGTTTACAGGACAGTACAGAACAAAAGATAAAAGTCATGATAGAGCACCCGTAATAACGGAAACGGGGACAGGCTTTCAGATATAGGCAAGCGGGCAGGAAATCTCCTGCCCCTTGTCGTATATGAACTGATACTGATTCCGTTTTAAAACATGCCCATCTCTGATGGGTATGTTGCATAGGCCG
>CAMORF010000307.1 GCA_946623485.1 uncultured Clostridia bacterium | reverse complement strand
AGCAGGAGAAAATGCAGCCGCCTGGTCCCCGCAATGTACAGCCTTGTAATATCCGGCTTTGTAGTATCTGGCTTTGTAGTATCCGGCTTTTGATCAGAATTCGAATATAGATCAGAATCTGCCCCGGAATATAAATCGGAATTCGAATTTGAATCAGTAGCCGAACCGAAATTAATACCAGAATTCGGATTTGAATCAGAATTCGAACCGGAACTTGTACCAGAATTAGAATATAAATCAGGTTTCTGGCCAGAATTCGAATGAAAATCAGGGTTGGAATCAGAAATAGAATACATGGACTTCATTCTATAGCATTCTCCACATATAGCATTCTCCGCAGGAATCTCAGTTCACATTGCAGACAGGAAGAATATGAAGGTTTCGTTCGTGCTCCTCCCGACGCCGGTCTGCTGTCCTGCACAGGACGGCAAGAATGCCGCTTCGCCTGGTCCCGAGGAAGCCATGGATGGCATTGCGGAGCGCAGGACGGTCAGAGTGGGTCAGGAAAATGGATATCTCATCATCGGACCCCGTGAGCTGTATGGCAGCATCCCGCGCTTTGTAACCTTCTGTATTATGACCTTCTGCAATGCGATCTCCCGCTGTGTGACCTTCTGCAATGCGATTTTCCGCAATGTGATCTCCCGCTGTGAGACCTTTTGCAATGCGATTTTCCGTAATGCGATCTCCCGCTGTGTGACCTTTTGCAATGCGATTTTCCGCAATGTGACTTCCTGATTTACCATGGGGAGCCACAGTACGCCCCGCAGCCAGAAGAATCATTTTTTCAAAAGGAAGGCATGCAGACGCATCAAAGTCCGCAGTCAGGAATTCCTCCACAGCAGTCAGCCCCCCGGCACTCATACAGGACGGAAAAAAGGTAACATCCCCAGACGCATTTTTCCAAAGAGGTCTACAGTTTACAAGAAGAGAAGCGTCCATCTGCCCATTCACCAGATTACGGATCAGGGAAGCTGCCATCGCAATTCCGAACTCCCGGAGAGAATCCGCGAAAGGATTCCCAGGATCCCTGGAAACATCCAGGAAGACCCGCACCCGCAGGGCAGACGTAGAAGCGTAAGTGTTGACCATTAAAGAACCCGTTCTCGCGGTTGCTTTCCAGTTGATCGTTTTCATCGGATCCTGGATCGTATATGGGCGTATCGCGGAAAATGCAAATGGATCCTCATATGCTTTCCGGGCGCTTTCCCGTTCACCGAGAATGACCTCTACGGCGCGAAGAAGCAGACTGCAATTGACGCGGGCCGGATACACAAACAGCCCTCCGATTTCCTCCTGGGACGCGCGATCCATCATGTAGGTCCTGCGAAACAGCCTGGAAGGCGCATGGCAGGTAAGCTGGGTAACGGAATAAAAACCGCGCTTCATTGCAGTCATGTGATAGCGGCGTACAATACGCTCCATGCCGGAGACGGCGAAGAGATCACGCTTGTAGATATAATCGCTTTCCAGCGTATTATCCGCATCTGTAAACTGAAGACCCCGGGGAACGCGGAAACCGATCTCGATGACCGGAAGCGCCAGCTTCTTCCGGTTTTCAATGATCTCAGCCAGTTCCAGCGTTTCTGCCGCATAGACGTGCGGCTGTGAAAACAGGACAGATACCTGGAGCGCACGAAACCAGTGCCTCTCATAATAAGATCCATAGAGCAGCAGAACCACCGCTGCGCCAATCAGAAAAACCGCGATCATAAATCACTATTGCCTTTCCGGAATCGTCTCAGCTGCGGACCAGTCAGTACAGCAGCCAGCCGGTCACCGATGCCAGCTATCAGTCAGTGCAGCAGCCAGCCGGTCACCGATGCCAGCCATCAGTCAGTACAGCAGCCAGCCGGTCACCGATGCCAGCCACCAGCCACCCGGCTGCCGATGCTCGTCATCAGTCAGTACAACAAGCAGCGTTCATCCTCGCTTCCAGTTCTCTGTCGGAACCTCCGTCTGCGTTAATGCAGACAGGATCCGGTCCTCTTTCTCCCTTGCGGATGAGATTCCGGAAGACAGGCAGCGATGCGCCAGTACCGGAACAGCACAGGTCTGAATGTCTTCCGGAGTCACAAAGTCCCTGCCCCGGAGCAAGGCAAAGCCCTGAGAAGCACGGACAAGGGCAAGCGTTCCCCTGGGGCTCACACCCTCCTGCATCCGCGGAATCCTCCCTGAAAATGCAGCTGCAGGTGCGCTCCCACGAGAATCTGGATTTGCAGAAGAGAACTTTGTGGAAACCGGATTTACAGAAGCGTTGCTTGCGGAACCAGGCAGATCCCGTGTAGATCGGATGAGCTGAGTGATATAGCGCCGGAGATCCGGGTGCACGTAAACACCTCTGCACGCGATCCGGAGCGCACGAATCTCCTCCGCATCGCAGCAGGCAGAAAGTGCTTCAAGCGGCTGATCCTGAATAAAGCGGTCGATCATGGAGATCTCTTCCTCTTCTGTCATGATCCCCATGCTGATCTGCATAAGGAAACGATCCAGCTGCGCCTCCGGCAAAGGAAATGTTCCGAGTGTTTCAATGGGATTCTGCGTCGCAATCACAAAGAACGGATCGTCCAGGAGGCGGGTTTCTCCGTCCACCGTCACCTGATGCTCCGCCATGCACTCCAGCAGCGCGGACTGTGTACGCGGTGTGGCGCGGTTAATCTCATCCGCCAACAGAATATTGCAGAATACCGGCCCCTGCCGAAAAACAAATCCTGACTTTGACTGATCAAAATAATTCAGCCCGGTTACGTCACTGGGAAGAAGATCCGGCGTAAACTGAATCCGGGAAAATGCGAGAGATGCAGAACCCGCAAGACTTTTCGCAAGCATCGTTTTGCCCGTGCCAGGAATATCTTCAATCAACACATGCCCGCCCGCAGCCAGGCACGCCAGCAGAAGCTCAACAGCTCTTCTTTGCCCAACGATAACCTTAGCAATGTTGTCCTCCAGCTTCCGCAGAGTATCCAAGCAATCTGACATCATCTATCCGCATCCTTTCCGCATAAACTCGATAACAAGTATGACAACCGCAAAATCCGGCTTACGAGTGCATCATTCATCATTCATAAGTGATTTCTGAACAGCTCCTAAGTTATAGTATAGCATGAGTACAGGCCGGATCGGAACGGCTTCCATTCCTACATTTATGCCTTGTTTCGCTCACTCCGGCTATATCCTGACAATTCCCAAGACATTTCCGGTAATTTTATGCTAATTTCTCTTCTAATTTACAAAAAGAAACCCCTTTTCATCTTACGCATCATCTGTTATACTAAGACTCGTTGGGAAAAAAGGCGCGTTGAACCGTCCAGAAAAAACGGATGTCGAAAATTCAGAGATTAAGCCATATTCCGAA
>CAMORF010000306.1 GCA_946623485.1 uncultured Clostridia bacterium | reverse complement strand
CTCTTGTCCCACCTATGACACCCGTCTCATCAATGCCCCTTACCTCATCTATGACGCCCGTCTCATCAATGACCCTTACCTCATCTATGACACCCGTCTCATCGATGTCCTTTATCTCATCGACGACTTCTGTCTCTGATTTCATACATTTCCCTTTCTTATCCTGCATTCATCTACAAGCGAATTTCTTTCCGTGCCTTTCTTTTCTTCAAGGATTCGATTTTTCGTCATTGTGGCTATAGGAATGCAGGAAGCGGATGAATTCCCTGCGGGTTGCGGATGGGATGTCGCCTTTTCTCTGGATGATATAGAATTGCCTGGAGGCGGTTCCATCCGGCAGCGGGAAGCTGAGGACGCGTTTTGCCTCTACGAATTCGGCAGCTGCCCGCGAGGAAAGGAAAGAGATGCCGACGCCGCCTGCCACCATGTTTTTGATGGCTTCCTGGTCGTTGATCCTTGCGACTACATGGAGTCCTGCCGGATCAATCTTCTCTGCCGCCAGATATCTGTCTGCCGCTTTCAGGCTCCCGCTTCCTTCTTCGCGGAGAATAATCGGCTGGTCAAGCAGCGCCCGGACATCTCCCCCCTTTTCCTTCATCTCCAGGAAATAACGGCTGACCGGAGTGATCAGTACCATCTCGTCTGAGCAAAATGGTTCCGCTTCCAGTTCTTCGTTTGTGCATGGGCGCCCGGTCAGCCCGAGGTCAAACAGCCCTTCCATCACGCCCTTCTCTGTTCCCGCGCTGTCACTTTGCTGGATGGAGAAATACACTTCCGGATGCTCTTTCCCGAACTGTTTGAGGATGGCAGGCAGGATATAAGCCGAGGGAATGGTGGACGCGCCGATCGACAGGATACTATGCCCTTTGCGGGAACAATTGGCATACATTTTATCCCTGAGCGCAAGAATATCCTCTGCGTAGGAGGCAAGCTCCCTGCCCTGCGGCGTAATTTCAATCCTCCTGGTCGTACGCATAACAAGCCTGCAGCCCAGTTCCTCCTCGATCTGCCGGATATGCTGGCTCACGGTCGGCTGTGACAGAAACAGATTCTGTGCCGCGTCCGTAAAGCTTCCGGTCCGGACGACCTCGACAAATGTCCTCAGGTGCTTGAATTCCATTCTTTATCCTCTTTCGCCGTCGCAAAATCTGTTCCCGAAAAAAGCCGGCCCTCCGGGCCGGCTGCTGGATCAGGAATCGATCAGGAATCAATCTCTTTGATCAAAGAGATGGTTCGATCAAATTGCGCACATATCTCGCTTACCTGCTTTTCCAGTTCCGCGTCCGATACGTGCTGAGTGCTGCCCGGGCGAAGCGGCTCAAGCGCCTTTGCCGCTTTTTCGGACAGGGAGACCAGCCCGAGATTGGCGCACACGCCCTTCATGGAATGCAAAGCCTCGAACATGCCGTGCCTGTCCTTTTTCTCCCACGATTCCTTCAGCCTTACGCAGGACGGATCCTCCGCGAGCTTCGGCAGATAACGAAGAATCATCTTATCCATCATCAGGATCTTCTTCGCTGCAGCGTAGTTTCCGCCGACCGAATTGTAATATTCCTGGATTGTCATAGTTTTCTATTCCCCTTTCCAAAAGATCCATCCTTCCGCAGAATCTCAGTTCTCAATCTGTGCCTGGATCAGCTGCCCGAACTTTTCCGCCGGGACCGGGGGCGAGAAGTAGTAGCCCTGGATATACTCGCATCCGATCTGCCGCAGCAGTTCAAGCTGCGCGGCGGTTTCCACGCCTTCTGCGATCATCGGGATCTCCAGCATCCTTGCGATGTCATGTACAATCTCGATAAACCGGTATTCCCTTGTATTCTCTTCCGAGAGGCTTCGCACGAACATCATGTCCATCTTCAGCACGTCAACCGGAAGCTTTGACAGCATATTCAGGGAAGAATAGCCGGAACCGAAATCATCCATCTCCACACGGAACCCCATCCCCCGCAGGTGCTTCGTGACATCCAGCATGAGCTGGGCATCCTCCATATAGGCTGATTCCGTCAGTTCCAGGTGAAGCTCCCCCGGACGGATTCCATAGGTATCAACCAGGCGTGTAAGCTTTTCCTCCAGGCCAGGCATATGGATGTCCATGGAGGAAACGTTCACGGACAGCGTAAGGTCGAAGGCATCCCGGAACTGCTCCTTCCACTCCCGAAGCTGCCTTGCGGACTCTTCCCATACATACATGTCCACGCGGCCGATCAGGCCGTTTGATTCAAAGAGGGGAATGAAATCTCCGGGCGGGATCATGCCGAATTCCGGATGCTGCCACCGTACCAGCGCCTCCGCCGCGTTCATGACGGGCTTGTCTCCGGTAATGTCATACTTGGGCTGGTAATACACCTTCAGCTCATGCTCCGCGATCGCGCGGGGAAGATCGTTGATCAGTCTCTGCCGGTACAGCTGCTTCTCGTGCAGCTTGCTGTCATAGACGATCACCAGATCCGCATGGTCCCGCTCCACCATGCCGCAGGCTGCCTCGGCGCAGCCAAACCGGCGGCGTAGATTCATCTCTGCGCGGTCGATGTCACAGATCCCTGCCTCCAGCCGAAGGTCCAGATGCTCCCGGAGCGAATTCAGATCCTTCTGCAGCCGCTTAATCTCCTTGGAACCGACACGCCCTTCCTGCAGGAACAGGTAATAGGTGTCCTGCGATGCCCTGGCACAGATCCCATTCGCCGCCTGCACATTTTCCAGAAGACGCTGCGCCAGATGGCGGGAAATCAGATCCAGGAATTCCTGTCCGTACAATTCCCCAAGCAGACGGTAGCGGGAGATACGCAGCGCAATCTCTGCCATCTTCCAGTCCGGATGAAACCGTTCGATCTGGCTGGCATAGGAAAAGAAGAATTCCTTCGTATACAGGCCGGTCACCGGATCACATTCGGCGGCGTGGATCAGCCTCCGCCCTTCCGCCAGTTCCACAAAACTCCTCACACGTGCCAGGATGATCTCGTGGGATTCAAATGGTTTCGGTATGAAGCCCGACGCCCCTCTTCCAAGTGCCTCCAGCTCAGCGGTTTTCTCCGCAGTCAGCACCAGGATCGGAATCCGTGCAAGATCTTCGTCTGCCTTCATGAGATCCATCACCGCAAAGCCATCCATCTCAGGCATCACCAGATCCAGCAGAACAGCAGACAGCATATCCTTGTGCAGCATGACCTGATCCATCGCCTCCTGGCCGCCGCAGGCATAGATCAGGTCAAATTCATTTCCAAGAATCGTGGTCAGCAGATCCCGGTTTATTTTCTGGTCATCTACGACCAGAAGCAGTCTCCTCAATTTCAGTCTTTCCTCAGGAATCATTCTTGCCACCTTCATTCCTGCCGTCAATTCCGGCTGTCTGTACCATCAACTCGCTTTGCCGGATTCCAGATA
>CAMORF010000305.1 GCA_946623485.1 uncultured Clostridia bacterium | reverse complement strand
GGGGAAGTCTGCTGCAGCTGTCCGGCAGAGGTGACTGGCCAGCTCACGCAGCGAAGCAAGCGTCCATGCCCCCATATGGAACAAGACGTAGCTTTTGGCGGCTTCCTTATAGCACTGGGATGTGCATCCGATCCAGTTACCTGCATGCTTTTCGTATTCGGTGTCTGAATAGGAAAAGCGTATCGTGGTCCTGCTTTTTTCATCTGTAACAGGCCATTCATCATCTTCGAACCTGCCACCGGTAATGATCCCATGGGACAGGTAACGGTTGAAGATTTCCTTCGCTTTGCTGATTGTTTCCGCATCTATGGAGTCAACCGCCAGGAACCTGCTGTAATCCGTTCCCGCCAGTTTGTTCGCCGCAGTAAGCATAGCCTGACAAGCCCCCTTCCATGATCTGTGACAACGCGCCCATGTCGGCTTCCTGAACCATGTCTTTTGTACAGGCAAGGTATTCGCCGATGACCGGCAGGACCGCTTTTTTCATCATCGCGCGGTACCGCCAGCCGTCCGATCCTCCTGACAGATCCCGCATCCTGGCATACTCACTGGAGAGATGGTGCAGGATGGATTTTGTATGGATCTCATACCGGCAGCCGACGCATGCAGGCCTTTCCGGAAACGCACATGGTAAACCGCCGCCAGTCATGGCACACAGACATCCTTCCTGTTTGGAAACAGCCCTGCCGGATGCGATCTCCTGGACGATGACCGCAACGTCCATCCCGAACGATACGATATCCGACACGGTTTCCTTAGCCTTGGCAAGCGAGGTTTCACACATCCTCACGATGCTTTCAATCCCGGAAGGCCGTATCCCCACCTCCCTGATCAGGCTTGTCTGTTCCGGGATGGTCAGTCCGGTGTATTCACTGCCGGCATACACTTCCAGAAGCAGATGGGGGATGAAACCGAAAACGCCGCGCTCAAACATTTCCCTGGCGATGAACTCCGGCTTATATCCCGAGAATGCGGCATCGCGCAGGTAAATATCCGTGACGTCCGGCAGCGTGCCGAGGCCTCCTTTATGGCTTCTTGCCAGGGCTGCAATCATATATCCCTTAATGCTGCCTTCTGAAGCATCTGCCATCATTTCGAGTCCCTGCAGGTACGCCTTGTTTGCCCTGGAACTGGCAAATCCCTTGCCGCCAAGGATGTCCATGAAATCATTCCCGAGAAATCTACGCATCCGGCTTACAGACCTGTCCGCCCGGATAAATGATTCGCCGGGCTTCGTTTCCGGGTGATGGCTGGCAGCAATCCCGAGAATGATTCCCATGGGTTTCTCCAACGACACCGGAATGAAAACTTTCAAATCCGGTATCCCAGAACTCGCCATTGTTTTATTGGGACGCCTTGGACGAAACCTGATCCGGATCTGCACATCCCGTGAAACAGCTTCCGGGGATTCTACCGTACCTGAAACGGCCTTTTCACGGAATGTCTCCCCCGGTACCCCCAGATCCGGTTTAGGGATCCTTACGATATCCGTGGAGCGCAGCCCGCATACAAAGTGCATGGCGAGGAAGACCCACAGGTTTGCCTGGGCGGCAGATTCACAGGCCTTTTCCACAAGACCCTGCCGTTCCCACCATTCCTCATTAAACAGACAATAAGCCATTCCCGAAAACTGGCGGACGGTGTATGCTTCTGTCTCTTCACGCTTCTTCCGGTATTCAAACCTGTACTGCCAGCCGCTTATCCCAAGTTTCTTTTGTATCCAGGCGTTGAATCCGGCATACAATTCGCTGACAGCCCTGGTCGCTTCAATATCAAGCGTATCCACAAGTTTTTCCATCTCCTCAGTATTGAGCCTCGTGATCTCAGCCGGCAGATGGAAAAGCAGGAAATCAAAAAGCCTCCACGAGGAAATGTCATCCTCCAGGCTTTCTGCCGAGATGTAGTCTCGGAAAAGGGCAGCTGTCTGCGGCAACGTTTTCTCCCCATAACGCATGAGTATCTCCAGCTTTTCACTGTTGCCTTTCCGGAATCCGTCCAGCCACAGATGGAGGCAACTGCATAAGGCAGATGCCTGTTCTTCTGTAACATAGAGATTTTTGCCTGCCAAAGCCGTATTGCCTGGAAGGACTTCAACATCCTGCCCGAACCAGCCATTCATCTCCAGGAAATCCAAAAGCTTTCTGCGTTCCTTTATGCTTCCCCTGTACAGGGACTTCCTCTCGAATGCCAGATCTTTTACTGCGGCAAAGAGATCAGTCCTTCCCATGCCACACCGCACCTTCTTCCATCAGGAATGCCGCCAGCAGTTCATTGGTCTTTGCCAGCTCACGCACGAGATCCCCCTTGTTCTGGAGGTAGACAAGGGCGCTCTCAGGGCTCCTGTCCCCACGCCAGAACTGTAGCTGGTCAATGGATTCCCCCCGCAGAGCCAGCTGTACGGAGAACCAATGCCGCAGGGAATGTGGTGCCAGCCTGTTCTCGCACAGCATCTGTCCATATATCCTGCACTCCGGATCTGAATGCTCCAGGAGAAGCGGGCGCAGGAACATATCTACAAGGTACTGGAAACGGGCGTAGTAGTTGCCATAGGTCATAGCCATCCCATTGGCATTCACAAACATAGGGCAGTAATCCGCCTCGAATGTCTGCGAGGCCAGGAAAGCTTTATGGCTTTCATACAACTGCTGGAACGCCTCCAGAAATGGAGGATAGACACCCTGTTTCCGCTCCTTCTTGATCTTCCCACACTCAACCCCGTCGCTCCGCATGGCGTATTCATGGGTCAGGTCAATATCTGCCCGGATAAGCCTGCCGTCCAGGTACGTAAAAATGATCCCGCTGCCCTTGGGGCTGCCTTCCTGCCTGACGTTCATCACTTCCCCCGGACGGAGACCGGCGAATGCCTGCAGCCCCATGGCAAGAGCGATATCCGGTGCATACCGCAGCGCTAGGTTCATCAGGATCTTGAACACCTTTGTCGGTATATCCCTGAAGATTTCCTTCTCCTCTGGTACATACCGGATCTCGAAATCCGGAACCGATCTCTTTACCTGCCTGCCCCTGTGGTCATAGCCCTGTGTTTCATGGTACAGTTCATTCCTCTTCATGGTGACATACCCTCCATACTTCCAGCTCAGCTTTGCGAAGAACAGCGTGACTGAATGTATGCAGTTTTCCACGCTTTCGCTACCCCTGTGTCCTCCGTCCGCCTTAGTGCCCATGGCATAGTCCGTGAAGAATGCCACCAGCATCTCCTTCGTTACTTTGAATACATGGTCGATTCTGTATACCTCGTAGTTATCAATCAGGATGTAATTCAGCATCATGCAAATATAGTGCATCCTGGCACTGGCATCCGAGGCGAGCGGCCTGGCTGTCCTGTTATTGTAGGCCCCTGTGTAGTTGTGCAGCCTGGTAAAACGGACAATCACCCCGTACTGGTTCTTCAGCACGATAACTGACC
>CAMORF010000304.1 GCA_946623485.1 uncultured Clostridia bacterium | reverse complement strand
GTGTGGTCTGACTGTGCCGGCAGATGCCCGCAACTGTCTCATACTCCGGTGTGGTCTGACTGTGCCAGCAGATGCCCGCGGCTCTGATCCGGAATGATGATCGGAAGTGCTTCCGGAATGTTTTCAATCACCAGATGCTTATGCTCTCCGCCGAATTCTCCATCCCGTGTCCAGTTCACCGGGTCATCAAACCAAAGCTCCAGCCTCGCGGTTTTAAACTGAACGACATTCTTGTTTTCTCCCCCGCTCATCAAGGCTGTCAGGATCCCCGGCGCCTCTACCGCCAGAAGCGGCGGCATACGGATCAGCGTCACCTCGAACATCCCGTCATTTAACGTGACATCCGGTCCGGTGATCCCCCCGAAGCCTCCCACCGAGTTGGAATTGGTGATCATGCCAAGCATAAAATCCCCTGTTCCGGAGTTCTCAGCGCTTTCATAATGCATATGGTAGCTCTTGAGGCTGGGCAGGCTCTGCGCGCCGCGCACGATATAAGCCAGGTGCCCAAGCATATTCTTCATATCCTGGGGCGTGTCGTAGGACACATTGACAAAGGCACCGAATGCCGCGACATACACAAAGTAGCTGTCATTCATCCGCCCGATGTCACAGAGAAATACGCTCCCGTTCATAACCGATTGCGCGGCATTGCGCATCTGCTTCGGAATCCCGAGGCTGGTGGCATAATCATTGGTGGAGCCTGCCGGGATATACCCAAGCGGCCTTGTAAAGCGCCCCACCCGCATGCCGGTGACCACTTCATCCAATGTTCCGTCCCCGCCGCAGCATACGATCATGTCAAAGGAATCCCCGCATTCTTCCACGCATCTGGCCGCATCCTTGACACCACTCGTGGGATGGACAACCACCTCATACCCGTGATTGGAAAATTCCTCGATGATATGAGACAGCGAGTTGCGGATCATTCCCTTTCCCGCGAACGGATTATAGATAAATAGTAGTCTCTCCATAGTAAGCAATTATAATCAATCATAAGCAACCACAGTACGCAATCATAATCAATCGTAAGCAGCCGCAATCAAATGTCATGAGTCATAACCATCTGTAAATAGTCGCAATCGGCCGTAACATTGGTTCGCGGTGTCAGGCAATCATATGAAATGCCCCGAAAACCTCAGAGCAGTTATTTGGCCGCAGCCTTCTGGTTCTGGGCTGACGGCTTCCACCCTTTATAGTTTTCGTACCTGCGCTCCTTGTGCTCTCCCTGCGCCCAAAGCTTATCCGCCACAGGCTTCCAGTCCTTCGCGTACGGGATGCATTTCTGGCACAGATGCTCCGCGCTCTCCGGGCACTGCAGGTCCGTGGAATGGGCGCCGGACTTGCGCACCATGTCTACCAGGATGCCCGGGTTCTCCAGCATCGGGCACGGACGAAGCATGTTTTTGTTGAACGGCTGGCGGTTCCGGTATTCCTGGAACAGCGGCTGCTGCAGGCACTCCAGTACGGAATTCTCATGGATGTTCGCACCGGAATAATGGATAAATACGCACGGCTCGGCATCTCCGTTCGGGTTGATATGGAAGTAGTTCCTTCCGCCGGCGATGCAGCCGCCGACAAATTCACCGTCATTCTGGAAATCCATCAGATAAATCTGCTTTCCGCCTTTGCGGGCGCGCACTTCGCGGATTCTGTGGTAAATGTACTCGCGCTGCTCCGGGCTGGGCATCAGCTCCGGATGCGCATCCATGCCGACCGGCATCAGGTGGAAGTACCAGCTGAAACGGACCCCCTGGGCAATCTCCATGTCATAGAATTCATCACTGGTGACCGTTTCAAGGTTGGCAGCGGTATAGGCAATGGAGGTTCCGAACAGGCAGCCATGCTTCTTCAGTACTTCCATGGCATGCATGACACGCCCGAATACACCCTCGCCGCGGCGCAGGTCATTGACCTCGGAAAAGCCTTCCAGAGAGATGGAGAAGCTCAGGTTTCCGACCTTCCGGACTTCTTCCGCGAAAGCGTCATCAATCAGCGTACCGTTCGTATAAGCATGGAATGCCACGTCGCGGTGCTTTTTGCACAGCTTCAGGATATCATCCTTGCGCACCAGCGGCTCTCCGCCCGTGAACATATAGAAATAGATTCCGAGCTCTTTTCCCTGGGTGATTACCCGGTCCATATCCTCAAAGCTCAGGTTCAGGCGGTTGCCGTATTCCGCGGCCCAGCACCCGACGCAGTGCAGATTGCACGCGCTGGTGGGATCCATCAGGATCAGCCAGGGAATGTTGCAGTCGTATTTTTCACGGTTCGCGCGGATCGTCTTTGTGCCGTGGAACATCGCTTCAAAGCCGAGATTCAGCAGCGTCATCTTCAGGACGTTGGGGTCCAGTTCATCGATCAGCCGCATCACATACTGATTCCATTTCTCATTGGGATCAGACATCATCGCACGGATCCGCGCGTACGACTCTTCCGAGAACATGTTGCCTACATACTTCTCAACGACATCGACAAGCTTCAGCATCCCTTGTTCACGGTCCTTGTAGATCCTGTGCAGCATCACATCGATCGCTTTTGAAAAAGCAATGCGTGCCATCTTATGTGTCAGATCAGCCATTCTCATTTCCTCCCATGCCGGCTCTGCCCTGTAAACCAGAACGAACCTTTTATATAGTTTTTAATACTACATATCATTATTAAGATATGCATTATTAGCGGTTTTGGCAATACCTGTTTTCTACAGGTAGCGAACCAGTATCTCAGCGCCGACAAAGGCAAGCATCGCACCGCCTATGCCATAGATCACGTAACGTCCCCTGCATCCTTCCCGGAATCCTACCCAGATCCCCGCGATACAGGCCAGAACCGTCGCCGCTGCAATCACGCCGGTCGCCATAAAGATGTTACGCCCGATGAATCCCCATGCTATTCCTGCCAGAAAAGTAAACAGCGCAACCAGCACAACCTCAAGCACGATCCGCCGGTACGCAATTTCATGGAGCCGCTCCTGCACAGGTTTGCGGCGAAAAGCCTTATAAATCATATAAGACGCGATCAGAAGAAACAGGATTGCTGCAACAAAGTAACAAAAATTCCTGAGATCATCCGATTCACTGGCAGAAAAAAAAGGAATCCGTGTCAACAGGTATCCGGACAGCATCGCTGCTGACTCAAATACGGCGGCGATCAGGCAGATAAGGAATACTGCTTTCCATTCCACCTTCCGCACCATGGATCCCTCATACTGACCAATCAGAAATATATTCAAGGATACTCCTGCCACGATCAGTATGTTTTCCAGTATACTCAACGTGTTCCCCCCAATCATCACATTGTCTGAGACAATAAAACCATGACATTCCGAGTTTATCGGAAGGCTGATTTCATTGCAAAATACAACGGTTCCCTCGTGATCAAAAGAAAACGACACTTGCTGTCAAGTGTCGCTTTCTGTATCTGCGCGCCGCCGG
>CAMORF010000303.1 GCA_946623485.1 uncultured Clostridia bacterium | reverse complement strand
GATCAGCAGGATGGTAATTGATCTTCCAAAGGAGGCGGCATTTGATACCTATTCGTTAAAACAGGTTCAGCAGGATGAAATCAAGTCCGTTGAAGGGAAAGAGTCAAAGTGAAACGGGGGACGGTTCTGTGTTTCATCTCAGACACTTCAATGAGTTTGACTGAATGAAACACAGAACCGTCCCCTGTTTCACAATGTTGGATTATGTGATAGAATTGAGCGGCACTGAATTGAGAACGAATAATGCAGATGAAACGGAGGTTGACTGATCATGGGTAAGCTTGGGAAGAAGAATAAGGACAGTAAGGAGGCTGCGAACAAGAAGATCGCGCAGCAGCTGGCGGCATTGAAGAGAAAGCAGGCTGCGAAGAAAAAGTGACAGAGAAGTCTCCGCATCAGAAGAGGATAGAAGATATGGGATTCAGGCTGGCGCTTCCGGAGGAGATCCTTCTTTCCGTAGAGAAGCCGGAACGGTATCTGGGCAATGAGGTGAATGCCGTTCATAAGGATCCGGATCAGGTGCAGATCCGGTTTGCGATGTGCTTTCCGGACGTTTATGAGATCGGGATGTCTCACCTTGGTATCCAGATTCTGTATGATATGTTTAACGCAAGACCCGACACCTGGTGTGAGCGGGTCTATTCTCCGTGGGTGGACCTGGACAAGATCATGCGGCATGAGAAGATCCCGCTGTTTGGGCTGGAATCACAAGAGCCGGTGGCGGGGTTCGATTTTCTAGGGATTACGCTGCAGTATGAGCTTTGCTATGTGAATATTCTTCAGATTCTGGATCTGAGCGGGATCCCCCTGCATGCCTCTGAAAGACTTTACAGAAGCCTGTATGAGCCAGGGAGTCAGAGAGAACCGGACATTGGAGAGGATCCTGGCACTTTCCATATATCAGGGGAGAGACAGCAGAAAAGGGAGCTGCTGCTTGGCGAAGGTGCGCCGATCGTCATTGGCGGCGGGCCTTGCGCGTATAATCCGGAGCCGATTGCAGAGTTCTTCGACCTGTTTTATATCGGGGAGGGAGAGACCGTTTACGATGCCCTCCTGGATTTATACCTGGAATGTAAAAAACAAGGAGCGACCAGGAAGGAGTTTCTGAGGCAGGCGGCATCCATCGAGGGAATCTACTGCCCGTTGTTTTACAGCCCGTCCTATCACGATGACGGGACTCTGGCATCCTTTGAGCCGTTGGAAGATGGAATCCCGAAACGGATCCGCAAGCAGGTGGTGAAGGATCTGGATCATAGTCCGTTTGTGACAAAACCTTTGGTTCCTTTCATGCAGGTGACGCAGGACAGGGTCGTGTTGGAGGTGCAAAGAGGCTGTATCCGGGGATGCAGGTTCTGCCAGGCGGGCATGATCTACCGCCCGACGCGTACGAAGAGCCTGGAGACGTTGAAAAGGAATGCAGATCAGCTTCTTGCCGCAAGCGGGCATGAGGAGATCTCACTGAGTTCCCTGTCTACCAGCGATTATCCGGAATTAGAAGGACTTGTTACCTATCTGCTGGAAAAGCATGGAAAAACGGAGCATATCAATATCTCCCTTCCTTCGCTTCGCATCGATGCATTTTCACTGGATGTTATGAGCAAGGTACAGGATGTAAAGAAAAGCTCTCTGACCTTTGCGCCTGAAGGCGGTTCCCAGAGGATGCGGGATGTCATCAACAAGGGATTGACCGAGGAAGATATTCTCCGCGGGGCAGAACAGGCATTTACAGGAGGCTGGAATAAGGTCAAACTTTATTTTATGCTCGGACAGCCGACCGAAACCGAGGAGGACCGCAGGGCGATTGCCCGTCTGGCGGAAAAAATTGCTGAATTGTATTACGACACTGTTCCGAAAGAGAAACGGAACGGTCGGTGCATGATCACTATCTCTACATCCTTCTTTGTCCCGAAACCATTTACCCCCTTCCAGTGGGCGGTGATGTTTACGCCGGAGGATTATCTTACCTTTGCGCATACAGTTAACGAAGAGGTGAAGGCAAGCCTGAACCATAAGTCCATGCGGTATAACTGGCATGAGGCATATGGAACAGTTCTGGAGGGATTGCTGGCACGGGGCGACCGGAGAGTTGCGCCTGCCATCGAAAGCGCATACCGCAAGGGCGCTTTGTTTGATGCCTGGACCGAACACTGGGACTGGAACCGGTGGGTGGATGCGATGGAAGAGACAGGGATAGACCTGTATTTCTATACCCGGAGGCAGCGGACGGAAGATGAGCTCCTTCCGTGGGATTTCATTGATGCCGGGCCGTCCAAGCGGTTCCTGCTCGACGAATGGCATAAGGCCCTGAACGGCAGGATCACTCCGAATTGCCACATGGAATGTTCATCCTGCGGAGCCGCGAAGTTTGGCTGCGGTGTCTGCTTCAATATGGAAGAGGACGGGCTGTCTGCGCGCGCGAAAACGGGGCAGCCTTATCATTATCCAGTCGCGGCATGTAATCCTGTCCCGGGGTTACATTATTCTGAGACGATACAACAGCCGATCTAACATGGAGGATGCATGAGGGTACGTGTAAAATATTCCAAGCAGGGATTGATGAAGTTCATCGGCCATCTTGACATGATGCGTTATTTCCAGAAAGCATGCAGAAGAGCCGGCATCGATGTCGTTTACACAGAAGGGCTGAGCCCGCATATGTCCATGTCTTTTGCCCTGCCGCTTGGAGTCGGCATGACCAGTGATTCGGAATATGTCGATGTGGATCTCGTTTCCTCCCTCCCGGGTGCTGAGATTGCAGCGCGGCTGAATCTGTCTGCCCCGGAAGGAATTCATTTCATCGATGCCAGGCAGATTCCGATGGGAAAAGCCCATAAGGGAATGACACTGGCCGCCCGGGCTGATTATACACTGCACAAGAAGGAAGCATCTGCCGGGGAGGAAAGCTGGGGCGCGGCGTGGCAGGATGAGTTTCTGCAATGGCTGGCACAGCCGGAAATCCTGGTGATGAAAAAGGGCAAGAAGACTGAGAAGGAGATTAATATCCGTCCGCTGATCTATGAAGCACGGTTCAAAGAGACTGGAGGAAATGCACGAGAGCCGGAATACGGCAGCATTGAAAATGACCTGGTTCTTGGACTTGGAGCCGGCCTTGACCGCAACATCCGCCCGGAGCTTGTCATGCAGGCTTTCGCAGACAAGACCGGCAGGGCATATCACCCGTTTTTGTTTGAAATCAACAGGGATGAGGTTTATGCGGACAGGGGAGATGACTCGGTTCATGATTTTATCGCGCTTATTGATCTGGGTGAATCGATCTAAGGAGCTGTTACAAAATAAATTGTGCAGATTGCGCAGGATTTTCATTCGAGAGTGCAGCTCAAAAATCATGAGCATAGCGGGCTATGTGATTGATTTTTGAGCTGTGCTATCGGATGAAAAGACAAGCAAGATGTACAAGTTATTTTGTAACAGATCCTTAGAAT
>CAMORF010000302.1 GCA_946623485.1 uncultured Clostridia bacterium | reverse complement strand
AGATCTCCCGCAGCATCTCAAACTTGCCGCTTTCCTTCGGGTCATAGCCGTCCAGCCCCATAAGCTGATCCGGGTGGTTGCAGATCTGCTTCAGCTTTGTGATTGTGGCAAGCACGATCCCGCGTCTTTGCATGCCGCTGATCCCGTCTCCGGACAGTGTCTGCTCCAGAAGGCTGACCTGTTTCCGGTACAGCACGATCTGTTTTTTGGACAACCGCACATAGTCAACCTGCTCCATCTTGTCCGGGAGATCGGAAATGATCGATTTGTCTGTCTTCACACGGCGCAGGATGAAGGGCGATACCATGCTTTTCAGGCGCTGGTAGCCTTCCGGATGGTTCTCCAGCTGGCCGGTGAAATCCCGGAATTCCTCAGAGGTGCCTAAGAGCCCCTTGTTCAGGAAATCAAACAAAGACCAAAGATTCGTCAGGTCATTTTCAATCGGCGTGCCTGTCAGGGCAACACGCTGTGCAGCATTCAGTTTCTTAATCGCTCTGGTCTGCTTTGTCCCAGGGTTTTTAATCGCCTGTGCTTCATCCAGAATCAGCGCATCCCACCGAATCTCCTGCAGCGCATCCAGGCGGTTTACCATGCCATAGGTCGTAACCGTCAGGAAGGCATCTCCTTCCCGCAGCATATTCCGCAGAACTTCCGCCCCATGCCCATGCAGGATCTGTATGGAGATCTCCGGAGCAAACCGCGCCGCCTCCTTCTGCCAGTTCCCCAGCAGCGAGGCAGGGACAACCAGAAGCACTCTCGCGTCCTTGTTCTGATTTCGCACCTTCTCAAGCCAGGTTAATACCTGGAGGGTCTTGCCCAGACCCATGTCATCCGCAAGGCAGGCACCAAACCCAAGGTTCTGCATATACAAAAGCCAGTTATATCCGGTCTTCTGGTATGGACGCAATTCAGCGTTGATGGTGGACGGAACAGCTTTCGGTTCCAGGGAAGACGGCTGGCGCAGCTGCGTCAGAAGAGAGCCAAGCCATTTTCCATTGGTAATCCGGACAGCGCCATCGATGTCCACTTCATCCTCAATGCCGGTCTCCATCCGTAGTGCCTGCAGGATGGACAGGTCGCCCTTATACTTCTCCGCCTCTTTCAGAAGAGCCTGCAGGCGGGCATGGTTCACTTCCACCCATCTGCCCTTCAGGTACGCGAGGCCTTCCGTTTGCTTCAGCAGATCCTCGATTTCTTCCTGTGACAGCGGGATTCCATCTACGGTCAGCTCAGGCTTCATGCGGATCAGCTGGTCTCCGCCAAGCAGCGTCGGCTTCTCCTCGCCCAGCCGGACATTCACGGAAACTCCCGCATACTTCCGCTTCCACCAATTCGGGACACGGCATATAATGCCGCATTCTTCAATCTGCGGGACACTTTTCAGGAATTCCCAGGCCTCCGCAGCAGTAAATCGAAGAGGATGAAACATTTCCCCGGAAGACACGATCTGCGCAATCAGGGCAGACACCTCCGATGCCTTATTCAGGCAGGACAGCAGCGTCAGAAGACGCTCCCGGTCATGGCGGAACTCCTCCAGCGCATAGCTCAGGGGCATATGACGGATATTCCCATCCTCCGTCTTCGTCGCGTAAGTAGCAAGAAACGCAAATGGCTCCTGCTCATTGTCCGTGCTCTCCACCATGTGGAAAAATACGCGCTCCGGTACGCGCAGCTTCTGGTTTTTTTCGGCAAGAAACATCTGCACTGTTCCGGAGTAGCCGGAGATTTCTTCGGAGAATTCTTCATTGAGCAGCACAAAGAGCCCCCTGAGCCACACATCTGTGATATATTCCGTGCCGATTCCAAAAGGAACACTGTCCAGGAGCTTTTGAGAAAGCTCTTCCGATATGCCTACTTCCGTGTTTTCCCGCGCAATCTCCAATTCCGGAAGCGCAGTCAGCGCCCGCATGAACTCTGTGGAAACAAGGCGCAGGAAACCCAGTGAAGCGCTCTCAGGCCCCGGAGCATCAGAAAACCCCAGCAGAAACAGAGCCTTGCCCCGATTCTGCTGGAACTGTTTTTTCAGCCGCTCTTCCGGCTCCTCAAGCGCCCATTCCGGGTGATCGATCCGGAATGAGTTCTTCGTGAAAATGAACTGCAGGCGCTGTGGCGCAGCAACAGCCCTCCTGGCTGGCGGCATGGCACATCCTCCTTATTTCAATCATACAGATCGTACTGATCATGTTGGTCATGCTATTCATGCTGGTCTTGCCGGTCTTGCCGGTCACGCCGGTCTTGCCGGTCTTGCCGGTCTTGCCGATCATGCCGGTCTTGCCGAACGGAATCTTCGGAATTCAGAACAGATTCTTAATCTTCCCGAGGACTCCCCCGCCGGCAGCATCCTGCGCTTTCTTTCCTGCAGCATCCTGCGCTATTTTTACAGCAGCATCCGCAACACCTTTCAACGCATCCGAGCCAAGAAGCGGTCCTAACTGTTTTGTAACTTCCTGAATAATCTTTCCGATCAAATCACCGGAGATCCCGCTGCCAAGGATCGAAGTAACAATCTTCACCGGATCCCCTGTAAAAGCGGACAGCAGGCTCTTGTCCCCCTTTAACGCAGTAACAACCTTATTCACCATATCCATCATTTCCATAATTGATTCCCTCCTCCCGAAGCCAGATTTTCAAGTGATACATCAATTATAACAAAAATCCGGTTCCAATACAGAAAAAAATGAAGCGGCAAAAGAACCTTTTGCCGCTTTCGCCTTCTTTGCCGCTTCCGCCGTCAATCATTTTTTCCTTTTTGCAGCGCTTTGCGTATAAATCGCTCATTCTCCACCACAAACCGCTCATGTACGCCTTCGCCAATCAGGCCGCAGCCATCACTGACCGTTACCTGAAAGACGATCCGCCGCCGATCCACTTCAATTACCTCCGTTTCACACGTTACCTTCTGCCCAATCGGTGTGGCCGAAACATGGCTTATATCAAGCTTCGTTCCGACGGTACCCTCTCCCGGCCTCAAGTATGCCGTCACGCTTTTCCATGCCGTTTCCTCAATCAATGCGATCATGGCAGGAGTCGCATACACATCCAGTTCTCCACTGCCTATGGCACGTGCCGTCAGATTTTCCGTCACAACTATCTCAGATCTTCCCTTAACTCCCGGCTCAATCATCTCATTCCCCTTCCGGCAATATGCCCTTTCCTCATTCATTTTGTGCGTTCCCCATACACAGTCTGCGTTCCCTGATCCAAGGCCCAATACATGCTTTGAACCAGAGTTCACCTTTATCCTTTATCCTTTCCGTATTGTCTTTTCAACGCCTTCCTATCATCCAGTGTCCCGTCTCATACACGTGAAACGGAGAACCGTCCCCTGTTCCCCCCCTATTTCACTCACAGAGAATGCACCTCATTATGAATCACTGTACCTGTTTCTGTAAACGGGCTAACTCATTCCTCAGCTTCTCATTCTCTATAGAAAGCGCATCCCGTT
>CAMORF010000301.1 GCA_946623485.1 uncultured Clostridia bacterium | reverse complement strand
TTAAAATCCCATGTCGAGTGATCGACGTGCCGGTTCGACCCCGGCCTGGGGCACAGACATGACACTGTATGCAGCGCAGTCAGCTCTTGCATACAGTGTTTTTTGGTTGTTAAGCTTTTGTTGATTTTGTTGAGTAAATGTAACGATTCGGTGATGAACACTTTGTTTTCTGAGCAACGGGACTGCGAATCGTTACGAGTATATTATGATACGGACATGAATTATGATAGAGAATCAGACAGCGCGTGAGAAGAGAAGGGCTCTGCTCGCGGGAGTATGTACAGGCAATGACCATGACTTTCAGGTCGGGATGGATGAACTGGAGCGCCTTGCTGTTTCCTGTGACATGAATCCGGTCAGGAGGGTTACGCAGCATCTTCCCTGGGAAGATAAGGCGACCTGCGCAGGCCCTGGGAAGGTTGAGGAAATCCGTGCCCTGGCGGATGCAGAGGAAGCGGATGTGGTGATTTTTAACAATAGCCTTTCGCCTGCACAGATCTCCAATCTGACAAAGATTCTGGATGTGGAGGTCTGGGACCGGACGGCGTTAATCCTTCAGATTTTTGCAGAGCATGCCTCTACGCGGGAGGCGACGATTCAGGTCGAATACGCCAGGCTTCAGTATACTTTGCCTCGTCTGGTGGGGATGCGAAGGAATCTGTCAAGGCAGGGCGGCGGGAGCGGTTCACTGTCCAACAAAGGTGCCGGCGAGATGCAGATCGAACTGGACCGGCGCCATATTGAACGGAGGATGACCGTACTGCGCAGGGAGCTGAAAAAGATCTCCATGAACCGTGAAACGCAGCGAAAACAAAGAACGCGAAACAGACTGCCGATGGTTTCCATGGTCGGCTATACCAACGCAGGAAAATCCACGCTGATGAATGCGTTGATCGATCTGTGCGGCAGTCCGTGTAATCCACGGCAAAATGAGCCGGCGCCCAACAATTCCCGGCAGAATGATCCGGCGTCTAACGATTTCCGGCAGAATGATGCGGCGTCCAACGATTCCCGTCAGAATGAGCCGGTGTCCAGCGATTTCCGTCAGAATAAGCCGGTGTCGTGCGATCCTCTGCCGAGGCAGGAAAATGACCGGCATGTGTTTGTCAAGGATATGGTATTCGCGACGCTGGATACTGCGGTACGCAGAATTGATCCTGCAGGTACGCAGCCATTTCTCCTGTCAGATACGGTTGGTTTCATTAATGATCTTCCCACTTATCTGGTAGAAGCGTTTCATTCGACTTTGGAAGAGGTGCTGAAGGCAGATCTGATTCTTGAAGTCGTGGATTCCTCAGACCCTGAGCATGTGATGCAGATGGAAGTAACGGAGCGGACACTGCAAGAGCTTGGCGCGGGAGGGATCCCCAGGATCCGTGTCATGAATAAGTCAGATCTTGCTGATCCGGCAGCGTCATTTCCACAAGGAATTGCCAGCGGTAAGAGGGAGATGATCCGGCTGTCTGCGAAAAACGGGGATGGACTTGATGCGCTGATCCGTATGATTGAGGAGCAGCTGAACGGGGAAACGACACAGGTCACCGTGATGATCCCGTACAACAGCATGGCCGTTTCGGAAACGCTGCGGAAAAGTGCGCGGATCCTGTCAGAGGAATACACGCAGGACGGGCTTTTGATGGAGGTGCGGATGGACCTCACACTTTTACGTCAAGTCAGGGATTATGTTATGATGTAAATAATCCGTTTTGCCTGGTGCTGCAAAGCAGTGATACTGCCGATTCTGCAAAACGGTAGTGTACCAATACTGAAAAGTGGTGCACCGATGCTGAAAAACAATGGTGCACCGATGCTGAAAAACAATGGTGCACCGATGCTGAAAAACAGTGGTGCGCTGATACTGAAAACAGTGACGCCAGGATGAATAAAAACAATGATGGAAAGCGTTCAATTGGAAGAAATGGAGCAGAAACAGGCAGATCATCAGAAAAACAGTTTTGAACGAATCTATGATGTAGTAAGACAGATTCCGAGGGGGAAGGTTGCCAGCTACGGGCAGGTGGCAGCGTTGGCAGGGAATCGAAAATGGTCACGGGTAGTTGGATACGCGCTTCATGCCAATCCAGACGAAAACAATATTCCCTGCTACCGCGTCGTCACAAAGGAAGGATATGTATCAGCCGCATTTGCGTTTGGAGGTGGAAACCGTCAGGCTCAGCTCCTGGAGGCAGACGGGGTTGAATTTGTGGATGGTCATGTTGATATGGAGAAGTATCAGTGGGAAACGCCATGGATATGACGCAAAGGAGGATCAGGATGTTTTTAAAGTTGAAAGCCTGCGTGATTGCCGTACTGGTTCTTAGTATCCTTATTGGTGTCGGAATCATGACGGGAACCGCATTTGCAGCTCCAGGCGATGTCGAAACTGCTTCAAACGGAGTGGCGCAGAATGGCTGGCTGAGCGTGAAAGGGACTTCGCTGGTAAATGAACAGGGCCAGTCAGTGGTTCTTCATGGGATGAGCAGCCATGGACTGCAATGGTTTCCGCAGTTTACAACCTCGAACGCCATAGGGGCGACAGCATCTTACGGCGCAAATCTGTTCCGGATTGCGATGTATACTGCAGAAGGTGGCTACATAAGCAACAAGAGTGGTATGCTAAGGCAGCTGTATCAGTCCGTGGATGCGGCAATTACGCGTAACATGTACGTTATCATCGACTGGCATATTCTCAAGGATGGAAATCCCCAAAGGTATCAGAAGGAGGCGAAAGCTTTCTTCAAAAAGGTATCTAAGCGCTACGGACATGTCCCGAATGTGCTTTATGAGATATGCAACGAGCCGAACGGCAAGGGTACCTGGAGACGGATCCGCTCCTATGCCAATGCTGTCATTCCCGTCATCCGCCGGAATGCACCTTCCAGCGTAATTCTGGTCGGAACCCCGACGTGGAGCCAGGATGTGGATATCGCTGCAGGAAATCCCCTGTCATACCCGAATCTTATGTATTCCTGCCATTTTTACGCGGGAACACATGGAGAATGGCTGCGCGGAAAAGTCAAAACTGCACTGGATAAGGGTCTTCCGGTGTTTGTTTCTGAGTGGGGGATGAGCACGGCAACGGGAAGCGGCGGTGTATATACAGAGGAAGCCGACAGATGGATCCGCTTCATGCGCCAGCATAAGCTAAGCTGGGCAAACTGGTCATACTGCAATAAAGGGGAGAGCAGTGCTGCTCTTGTCCCGAATGCCGATCCGGAGGATGGGGTATCCCGAAGCGAGCTAACAAAATCCGGCAGATATGTGTTTTCATATTTCTGAGAAGGCTCGGAGCAACTGCCATTAAGGAACCACCATAAAGCTGTATTTTCTGTTGTGTTTTTGAAAAAAGTGCTTGCATTTATGATTAAGCTGTGTTAAGCTTATGGAGCTTGAGAAAAGCATGGTTCCTTGGTCAAGTGGTCAAGACGCCGCCCTCTCACGGCGGAAACAGGAGTTC
>CAMORF010000300.1 GCA_946623485.1 uncultured Clostridia bacterium | reverse complement strand
CGGAAGTCAGGGCAGTCAGCCCTGTCCGCCCGCCGGCCTCCACGCCGGAGGCAGACTCGACAAAGGTCGTGACCGTGGATGTACCGGTCAGGGAGCCTGCGACCGTTCCTACAGCATCGGAAAGCAGCGCCTCTTTCATCTTCGGCATATTGCCGTTTTCATCCACCATGCCTGCGCGGCTTGCCGTTCCCACAAGGGTTCCGATCGTATCAAACATGTCAATCATGCAGAAGGTAATGATCAAGGTGATGCCGGTGAAGATACCGATGCGGAAGAAATCACCGAAGTCAAACTTGAACAGCGTCAGCTCCACCATATCCTTCACCGGGGGCACGAAGGACGCGCCCTTCAGGGAAGCAAAGGGATCCGTCTTCAGGAAGATCGCTTCTCCTGCCCAGTAGAGAACCGACGCGCAGAACATGCCGCCCAGAACGGATGCTTTGATTCCTTTGTTGTTGAGGAACAGAATGACAAACAGGCCCACAAACATGGTAACGACACTCAGTACCATCTGGGTATATCCGCTTCCCATCTGCTCCTGCCCCAGCTTCGGCGTGAGCGCCCCGAAGAAATCACGCATCACGTAGTACGGGCCGCCGGTTTCCGAGTATACGCCTGCATTCGAACCAAGTCCGATGTTCAGGAGCATCAGCCCGATCGCGGGTGAGATGCCCAGTCGGATCGGCAGCGGAATTGCGTGGACAATCTTTTCCCGGATATTGAGGACGGAAAGAACCAGGAATACAATTCCCTCAATCAGGATGATGCAGAGGGTTGCCCGGAAGGAAACCAGGTAAGTTGTCCCTGTGATCGCAGCAATGTTGGCGACAACCACGGCAAAGAAGCTGTTCAGCCCCATGCCGGGTGCCATGACAAAGGGTTTGTTCGCAAGGAAGGCCATCGTGATCGTCCCGACTGCCGAAGCAATACAGGTTGCCATGAAGACTGCGTTCCACAGGTCCGCGCCTTCTGCCTTGAAATTCGTCAGCAGGTTCGGGTTCAGCGCGATGATATAGGCCATCGTCATGAAGGTTGTAATACCTGCCAGGATTTCTGTCCGCACATTCGTATGATTTTCTTTCAGATGAAACAATCGATCCATAGTTTATCCTCCCTCTCATTTTCCTGTTTATACAGGTACTGTTACTGACAGTATATCACACTTCTCACAGGAGCGTCACGGATTGTTCACTTTATTCCTCGCCTCTTCCATGGTAGACTAATGGCAAATGGGGGTTTTATATATGAGAAAGAAAAAAAGAACATGCATCACCGCGGCATGCCTGCTGCTTTCTCTGGCATCGGTGCATGCGCACGCAGAGGATCAGATGGTACAGGATACGGAAGAAACCGGGCAGGCTTCTTCTTCCGCTTCCGATCTGCAGGAGGTCTTTTCGGCAGACGGATTGTTTGAACTCATCGGCGAAACGCAGTCAAAGCAGGGCCAGGCGCTTGAGGATGTGCTGCCGAAGCCTGCGACTGCCGCTGTCCCGGCAGCTCCGCCCTCTTCTTCTCTCACGGTACAGACGCTGGACCCGCACCCGGGGCCGGCGGAAGCTTATGCTTCCAACGCTGAAGAATATCAGGAGGCTGATTACCGATTCTATTCGGATACGCTTTTCTATACCTGCACCAGGCATGAAACCGAGGATGGCTTCTACTATCTTACGCATGTCGTCATCAAGGATCCCTCCCAGATCCGCGGAGAGGATTCCTACGGGGATTTTGCAGGGATACGGGAAACGCCCGGCGACGCCGCGTCCCGTACGGGCGCCGCAGTCCTGGTCAACGGCAGCTACTTTGATTACGGTACGGGATACGCGACAGGCGGCGAGCTTCTGATCCGGGATCAGCAGGTTGTCCACGGTCCTTGGTCTGACGGGTATGAGATCTGCCTGAGAAAAGACGGTACGCTCTTTTCTCCCGGGTACAATACCATAGAAAGCGTCCTTGCCCAGGATGTGGTATTCTCCTGGGGAACCTGTGAAGACCTGCTCATCCGTGACGGGGAAAAATGTGTCCTGACAGATTATGACTGGAATGGCAATCTGTATCCCCGCACCGCCATTGGCATGGTCCGCCCGCTGGAGTACTATCTCATCACGGCGGGAGGCCCGGATCACGCCAACGGAATTACAATCTATGAGGAGCAGGAGATCTTTGCCTCCCTTGGCTGCTTCTACGCGCGGGGCCTGGATGGCGGCGGAAGCAGCGCCCTCGTCCTGGATGGGGAATACGTCAATGAAAATGGGGACAGAATCAGCGAGGATCTTGTGCTCCGCCGTCCCACGGCTGATTTTCTCCTGTTTACGGAGTAACGATCATGAGAAAAAAACAAAACTATACCTGGAAACGCCTGAACCTCGGCACCTGTTATTACCCGGAGCATTGGGACCGGAAGCTGTGGGAAGATGATCTTAGGCGGATGCTGAAAGCCGGCATTGAGACGATCCGTGTGGGGGAATTCGCCTGGAACAAGGTGGAGCCTGCAGAGGGTACATTTACCTATGATTTCTTTGATGATTTCCTCGATACAGCCCATGCGGCCGGGATGAAGGTGATCTTTGGAACGCCAACCGCCACCCCGCCTGCGTGGCTGACTGAGAAATATCCGGAGGTCCTGAATGCCAGGATGGACGGCGTACTCTACCGCCATGGCATGCGACGGCACTATAATTACAATTCCCCGAAGTACCGGGAGCTGGCCGGCAGGATTGTAGAAAAACTCGGCGAGCATTACGCAAAGCATCCGGCTATCATCGGCTGGCAGATTGATAACGAGCTGAACTGCGAGACCAGCGAGTTTTATTCGGAAAGCGATACCGCTGCGTTCCGCGTGTTCCTGAAAGAAAAATACCATACCATCGAGGCGCTGAATAAAGCCTGGGGAACCGTATTCTGGAACCAGACGTATACCACATGGGATGAGATCCATGTGCCGAGGACGACGATTCACAATTCCACCAATCCCCATGAGGTTCTGGACTATAACCGTTTTGTCTCTGAAAGCGTGATCAGCTTCTGCCGTATGCAGAGTGATCTGCTGCGCAAATACCTGAAGCCCGGTGACTTTATCACCACAAACGGCATGTTTGACCGGATGGACAACCATCGCATGGCCGATGAGGCACTGGACGTTTATACTTACGATTCTTATCCGAATTTCGCGTATTGCCTGGAGGCAAACCCGAAGGATCCGGATAGCCTGAATGACCGGAAGTGGAGTCTGCACCTGACGCAGGTACGTTCCATCTGCCCTCACTTCGGTATCATGGAGCAGCAGTCCGGCGCCAATGGATGGAATACCCGGATGGAAGCGCCTGCGCCAAAGCCGGGGCAGATGATGCTCTGGGCGATGCAGTCCATCGCCCATGGAGCGGACTTTGTCAGCTTCTTCCGCTGGAGAACCTCTGTCATGGGAACCGAGATCTACTGGCATGGGATCCTGGACTATGACAACAGGGACAACCGGAAGC
>CAMORF010000299.1 GCA_946623485.1 uncultured Clostridia bacterium | reverse complement strand
AACCGCCGGACTGACAGGGTTATCATCCCTCGTCAAATCCGACGGTTATCCATCTCAGGGCAATATATCATTCTGCAAAAGGACACACTTGGCCTGTACTCTGTGCTCCGTGCGCAAGCGCTTCTGCTTAGTTCGCATAACTGATTTCCTGCGGTGTTCCCGCCAAGGTGTCATACGCATGGAAGTTCCTATATCATATAATATTTGGTCAGGAAATAGGTTCTGTCCCAATCAACGATATGACACTCGGATTCCTTTTCCGGATGGATATTGAATTCATCGAACACCATCACATACTTGTTTTCGAGATCATATTGCGGCCACTCATGAGCCTTTCCATCGGGAGAAATGTCTGCACTGAGAGACGGATTACCTGTCTTTGCAAACTGAATCCACATTCTGCGCAAAATCTTTCCAAAAGTCTCATCAAATCTTCTGCCCGATACAAGCGTTTCCTCCGGATGATTGAATACAGTGGAAATCTCTATGGTATGGGCGCACCACATCTTCGGTATAGAAGATTCCGGCGTAAAGTAATAGCTGTAGGATTTTCCGCCGCCCATCGTATGGTTTTCCGACATCCTGATCATAGGTGCTTTAAACATGATCTGCTCGATCAGGCGGGTTACGCTTGCATAGTCAGGACTTGAATTATTTTCGTCATTGCAAAAACTCTCTACCAGGACCTTCTCTTCCTCTGTCAGCTGGGCCAGCTTCTTCGCCTTGCGGTCAGCAGCAAACTCATCGTAAAACTCCGGTCCGACAGCGTATGCGAAATACCCTCCTTCGTCCTTGTTGCAGCCCTGAAGGATATCAATATCCTTTACCTTTCCTTCTATATAAGCAGCATACGGATCCAAAGGCAGGTAGCTTCCGTCCTTTTCCGGGAAAATGCGCAGTGCAAGGATTCCAGATGCTTCGATGAGCTTTTCGGCATCCACCTTCTGAAGGTCGGCTATGGTTTTACAGCCAAGGACAGCCATCAGTTCGTCTGTGCAGGCAATGGCCTGCTCTGTTGTCCGCGTACACATAGGGGATCCGCTCTGTGCAATGACGCGATGGAAATACTTGCGGGATCCTTCGATCAACGGGAGCAGAATCACACTGGCTGCACCGGCGGATTCGCCGATGAGCGTCACATTATCGGGATCGCCGCCGAAGAAAGCAATGTTTTCATGAATCCACTTCAAGGCCATCATCTGATCCATGAGTCCGAGATTCTGCGCATCCGGATAATCTTTTCCGTCCGGCAGGTGAGACAGATGCAGGAAGCCAAGAACGCTAAGCCGATACTCAATTGAAACGAAGACAATATCCTGATTCTCATTGACGTAAGCCGTACCATCCTCCCGCGGTTCCGCCGTGGATCCGACCTCAAAAGCGCCGCCGTGGATCCAGACTATGACCGGTTTCTTTTCTGCGGAATCATCCGCCGGCTTCCATACATTTAGATGCAGGCATTCTTCACTCGCAGGGTAAAGGGAACCGATTTGCATAGGATCTGCGTTTTGAACAGGAACCCTCCCAAAATAGTGCGCCTCATACACTCCATCATCTGCAGCATACTCTACCGGCGCCTTCCAGCGGAACTCACCAACCGGCTGTTTTCCGACAAAGGGGATCCCTCTGAAGGCGATAACATTCTTCTCCCTGTTTCCAACGAACGTGCCGTTGATGCACTTCACCGCCAGTGACTTGTCATAATTGCCGTCGGTAATCGTTTTGTTTTCCCCGTACAGCGCTTCCATTCTCTGTTTTCTTTCGAGAAGGATTTTTTCAGCTTCACTCATGGTTTTCTCCTTTTATCACTCAGTCATTTTCTTTCCGCTGAAGTATACGTCCGTCGGCAGATTGTAGCTGAATCCGACCGGCTCTGCCGTGAGCAGGTCATTGTCAAATACCAGGAAGTCCGCATCTTTGCCGGCTTCAATGGAACCCTTGGCCGCTTCAATGCCAAGCTGCTTCGCTCCGTTGATCGTATATCCGATCAGCATTTCTTCGTGATTCATTCTCTCGTCAAGAGGCGGCAGCACCCTGACAGTTTTCTGCTCATCCGGGGCTTTCGTCTTTTCGCTGACATGGCGTGTCATTCCGACTTCCATTGCGTAATACGGATTCCAGGTTGAGAAATCGCCATAAGCAACATCATCACTTGACCAGGTCACAAGCGCGCCCGTGTCCCAGACGGTTTTGCAGCGGTACATCTTTGCCGCGCGTTCCTCACCGAGCAGCGTGGACCAGAAAACGTACGGATCTCCGCCAATCGTTCCGCTGTGCCATACCGGCGTATAATTTGCAATGACGCCAAGCTTTGCGAAACGGTCCAGGTCTGCATCATCCTGAACCCAGAGATGGGCGCAGGTCACTTTAACACGGAAGTTTTCTCCCAGTTCCTTTCTGGCCAACTCCACTCCATCGAGTACAACACGGGATGATCTCTCGCCGACGGTATGCAGATGGAAATCCAGTCCTGCCTCATTCAGTTCTTTCAGGATCTTGGCGATCTCCTCTGAACTCAAGGTGGTTGCTCCCACCGCGCCTGTGTCAATATAAGGGGTGACCATTGCTGCTGTTTCGATCTTTAAGGTACCGTCCATAAACACTTTTAAGGTATGGACCTTGAGGTGTTCTGTATTGAACTCACGGTTGAAACGCTTCGTCTCCTCAATGGCTTCCTTAATTTTGTTATGGTTTGTGAGAACATAGCATCCGTCAATATAGACCGGCAGCTTGCCCTGTCTGTCCAGATCGCGCAGGTGGGAATAGATCCGCTCATGGATATCATTATGCTCCGGGAAGCCTGCATCAAACACAGCGCTGATACCATATTCTTTGCAAAATTCGATCCAGCGCGCGACCGCTGTTGCAATCTGCTCATCGGTCAGATTCTCTCTTAACCAGTCGAAAAGGAAAGGCCAGCCGGCGGATTCATAGGCATTGCCGGTCAAATGGCCATCCTTGCGCACATAGTAAGCAAGTCCGGGGGCGGGATCCGGCGTATCATCCGTAACTCCATGCTTTTCCAGGATCCTGGAGTTTACCCAGATGCTGTGCACTTCGGCTTCCAGGACCTGCAGTTCATGATCAGGGCAGATCGCATCGAGATCTTCCTTTGTAAAGTCTTCTCCATTCAAAGATGCGCGTTCCAGCATGAAGCGGTAACGCTCTTTGCCCGGATTCTTTTGGATATAATCCGACATAAAATCCAGGGCTTCCTGTTTTCCGGAGCAAGCAATCCACTCTCCATATTCGACGTACTCAAATCCGACGCCGGTTGTAATATGGACATGGCTGTCGATGATGCCGGGCATGACGAACTTTCCGCCAAGATCTGTGACTTCACCCTCATAATCTTTCAGCCCGGACTCATCTCCGACATAAGCAAACTTGCCATCCTTCACCACCAGAGCAGACGCTATGGAGCAGTCCTTATCCGCGGTAAAGATTTTTGCATTTTTAATGATCTGATCCGCCTTCATGTTTCCACCTCCGTTTCCCTAAACAG
>CAMORF010000298.1 GCA_946623485.1 uncultured Clostridia bacterium | reverse complement strand
TCTCGAATGAAAATCCTACGCAATCTGTACAATTTATTTTGTGACAGCTCCTTATGAACTGATGCATCTATCTTCCGGTTTTCCGATCTCTTCTTCGGAAAAACGATCCATACGAAATGATGAGGCAATCTCCGCTCAGACCGCCTGGTCTGCCGCGATCAGCGCCTGCATGGCTTTCACTGCCTCTTCCGGCATCGGCTCATAGGTGCCGAGCGTCTTCGCGATCACGGTGGTCTGCGCCATCTCTTCGGTGTAGACGGTCGCATGCATGGCTGCCTTCATGTTCTTTCCGCAGGAAAACATTCCGTGGTTCTTGATCAGGCACACTCGTCCGCTCTCGCCGATGGCATCCCGGACCTTGTCCGCAACATCATTGGAGCCCGGCATGGTGAAGCTCACGATGCCGACCGGCGTGAATTCACACTGCGGCGGCGTGATCGGAATCAGCTGCGGGTTCTCGCCCATGGCGCAGATGGTAGCATACATGCTGTGGGTATGGACCGTGGCATTCACATCCTTGCGTGCGCGCATGACCGCACAGTGCATCGGAACCTCCGAGGATGGCTTGAAGTTTCCGTCAATCCACTTGTTGGTGCCGTCTTCAAGCATCTCAACGACCGCAATGTCTTCCGGCTTCATCCCGGTATACGGGATGCCGCTCGGCGTGATGCACACGATATTCGGATCTTCCGGCGTACGCATGGCGATATTGCCGGAGGTACCATTGATCAGCTTCAGCTCAACTGCCTCCTGTATTGCTTCCAGGACGGTCTTTCTGGTCTGTTCGTATTTCATTTACATTCTCTCCTTTGTTTCTCAGCGCAGCTTTTGCTCTTTTCGGTATCTCTTATTATTTCGTATTTCTCTATTTATTTCCGTATCTCTCGATCAAAACGATGCCCTTTGCCGCTTCCCTGGAAGCTGCTCAATCCAGGCTCCTTGGGTTCTATGATATCTTACAGGAAATCTTTTAAACAAGCAACGCTGTATAATAGCCCTGGTTGATCGCATGGTGGATCTGGCCCACATTGCGGCAGTCGCCGATGATATAGGACTCGTCCACCTCCGCGCAAAGCGCATCCACGGCTGCGTAAGGGGCACGGAATCCGAGGGCGCAGACAACGGAATCCGCCTCAATCACGAATGTCTCCCCGTCTTTTTCCACCTTCACCCCTTCCGGGACAATCTCCAGCACCTTTGTGTTGACATAGCTTACAGCCGCTTTTTCAATCTGCGGCATGAGCCCGCCGCGGTAGAAGGAATTCACTTCCATGGCAACCTCCGGCTTCATCTCGATAATCGAGACCTCATGTCCCTCATGATGGAATCCGATTGCCGCCTCGCCGCCTACCAGGCCGCCGCCCATGATCGCAACCCGCTTTCCCAGCTTCTCCGGGTGCAGCTCCGCGTCGATCGCCATGACCACATGGGGAAGCTCCATTCCCTTGATGGGCGGGCGCAGCTCATTGGAGCCGATCGCGACAATCAGCGTATCGGGATCAAATTCCCTCACGTATTCCGGCGTTACTTCCGTATTCAGCACAACCGCCGCGCCGGACCGTTTCACGCGGTTTTTCAAGGTCCTGCAAAGCTTGCGGATGTCCTCCTTGAAAAACGCGGCGCCTGCCGGATGCAGGTTCCCGCCCAGCTTCCCGCTCTTTTCCGCCAGTGTGACCTCATGCCCTCTTTGGGCCAGCGTAATGGCAGCTTCCATCCCTGCCGGGCCGCCGCCTGCGATCAACACCCTCTTTCTTTGCTTCGCGGCAGGAATTCCGGCTTTCGCGTCAAGCTGCTGCCCCATCGTCGGATTGACGGAGCATTTCACCGATTCCTTTGTAACCGTATCCGCAAAGCATTCATAACAGCGCAGGCAAGGCGTAATGTCATCCGCCCGGTCATGGAGCGCCTTGCTGGGAAGATAGGGATCCGCCACCAGGCCGCGGGCAATCTCCACGATATCCGCCTGCCCTGTCCGGAGAATCTCCTCCATCTGCGCCGGGTCATTGAGGGATCCGACACACGCCACCGGCTTACTCACATGCTTTTTGATATTTGCCGCCAGATATACGTTCACGCCTCTTGGGAAAAATGCATTCGGGTGCGTGCGGCAGAACATTGCGGGGTCTTCATGGTTGCCGCAGGAAACCTGGAACAGATCCACCTTATCCTCGATCAGCTTCGCCACTTCCACGCAGGCATCCATGTCCAGCCCGGCATCCGTCAGGTCATCGCCGGAGATGCGGCATTCAATCGGGAATCTCGGGCCGACTGCCTTGCGCACCTCGTCCAGCGCCATCATGAGGAATCTCGCGCGGTTTTCCAGGCTTCCGCCGAACTCGTCTGTCCTCTTATTCTCCACGGGGGAAAGGAACTGGGAGAACAGCCAGCCATGGGCCGCATGGACCTGCACCATGTCAAACCCGCATTCCTGGCACAGCTTCGCGGCATCCCCGTAGGACTTGACAATCTCCAGGATCAGCTCCCTCGGCATCTCTTTTACATGGCCGACAGGCGTATCCTCATCGCTGACGCCCCAGGCTTCCGTCTTCGCGCCGACCGTGCCGCCGACACTTGCAAGACCGCCCCATTTTCCGCCATGGGACAGCTGGATATTGGCATAGGCTCCTGCATTGTGGATCTTCTTTACCGCGATGGCCAGTCCTTCCCGTACGCCGAAGGAATCCAGCTGAAGCTGCTTGTTGTGGGATTTTCCCGTCGCGGAATGGACGATGGCCTCCCCATAGGTGACAACAGCCGCTCCGCCCTTCGCCTTCTCTTCCAGGTAAGCGATCATCTCCGGGGTAAAATGTCCTTCCGTCGTCATCATGCTGGGGCTGGTCGGCGCAGCAATGATGCGGTTTTTCAATCTGATATTTCCGATTCTGATCGGTTCAAAAAGATGCGGATATTTCTGCTTTCCCGCATAGCATCTGGCTCCCATTGGCGCTCCTTTCCTCCTGTCGGACCGATGATTATCTCAGCTTCCACAGATACTTTCTGGGCTCACCCTTCAGGTACGCGATCACCTCGTCGCCCATCATCTTCCCGGACCATCCGTCCACGTCGGTGGTCAGCCCGGCCATGTGGGGCGTGCAGACGACATTGCGCATCTTCAGCAGAGGATGGTTCACCGGCACCGGCTCCTTCCAGTATACATCGATCGCAGCACCGCCGATCTCGCCGCTCTCCAGCGCCTCGATCAGATCCTTCTGATCCACGACGTATGCCCTTGCGGTGTTGACCAGGATCGCCGTCTTCTTCATTTTCCCAAACCATTCTTTGTTTACGGAATCCTTCGTGGAAGGAATCACAGGAAGATGGATGCTGACAATATCGCTCTCGGCAAGCATGGTGTCCAGGTCCACGGGAACCGCTCCGTCTGCCTTGATCTTCTCCGGATCCTGGAAGGGATCATATGCCAGGATCTCCATGCCGAAGGCCTTGGCACGGACCGCAACCTCACGGCCGATCGCGCCGTATCCGGCGATTCCAAGCTTCTTCCCGTACAG
>CAMORF010000297.1 GCA_946623485.1 uncultured Clostridia bacterium | reverse complement strand
TTCGATCGCTGTTTCGATCGCTGTTTCGATCGCAGCTTTCGATCGCAGCTTTCGATCGCAGCTTATCGATCGCAGCTTTCGATCGCAGCTTATCGATCGCAGCTTTCGATCGCAGCTTTCGATCGCAGCTTATCGATCGCAGCTTTTGATCGCTGCTTTCGATCGCTGCTTATTGATTGCAGTTTTCGATTGCCATTCACGGTAACGTCTTCATAAAGTATACACGAATTGCATCGTGTACATCCCGAAATAATTCTGATAAAATAGAATAAAATGACGAAAATGCTGCCGGCAGGGTCTGCTGTGACCGGCCGATGGATGCGGCGGTGCAAATCAGCGCGGGGGATTGGAGATTCCCACACACAGAAAGGAACAGGGATATGAAGCTTACATTTATAGGGGCAACCCACGAAGTTACCGGAAGCTGTTATTACCTCGAAGCGTGCGGGAAGAAGATCCTGGTTGACTGCGGGATGGAGCAGGGCCCCGACCTGTATGAGAATAAACCGCTCCCTGTCGCGGCAGGAGAGATCGACATGGTGCTGCTCACGCACGCGCATATGGATCATTCCGGCCTGCTCCCGCTGATCTACCGGCACGGATTCCGGGGACAGATCTTCGCGACCGGCGGAACGACCGCGTTATGCCGCATCATGCTTCTTGACTCTGCGCATATCCAGGAATTTGAAGCCGAGTGGAAAAACAGAAAAGCAGAACGCGCAGGACAGGATATGGTGGAGCCGCTGTACAACCAGCAGGATGCGGAAGGCGCGATCAGCTGTTTCGTCTCTATGGAGTATGAGAAGCCGGCTTATATCGCTGACGGAATCCGGATCAGGTTTTTTGATGCCGGCCATCTGCTGGGATCGAGCTCGATCGAAGTGGTGCTGATCGAAGACGGGATCACCAGGAAGATCATTTTCTCAGGAGACATCGGCAATAAGACACAGCCTCTGATTTCCAAACCGGTTTTCCCAAAGATCGCGGATTATGTCGTAATGGAATCCACTTACGGCGACAGGGCGCATACAAGGCCTGTGGAAAATGATTATGCCGCGGCGCTTGCGGAGGTGATCCAGCGTACCTTCGACCGGGGCGGAAATGTTGTCATTCCTTCCTTCGCGGTCGGACGCACCCAGGAGTTGCTTTATTTCATCCGTGACATCAAACAGAACAACATGATCTACGGGCATGATCATTTTGAGGTCTACGTAGATTCTCCCCTTGCCATCGAAGCAACGAATATATTCCGGGAAAGGATGTTCAGCGATTTTGACGAGGAAGCGAAAAGCCTTCTGCAGCAGGGAATCAACCCGATCGGCTTTGCGGGGCTGAAGACTGCTGTCACCAGCGAAGACTCGCGGGCCATCAACGATATCCCGGAACCCAAGGTGATCATTTCCGCAAGCGGCATGTGCGATGCGGGACGCATCAAGCATCATCTCAAGCACAATCTGTGGAAGCCGGAAAGCACGATCCTCTTTGTCGGATATCAGGCCGTCGGCACGCCGGGCCGTTCGATCCTGGACGGCGCGGAAAGCGTGAAGCTCTTCGGAGAAGAGATCGAGGTGCGCGCTGAGATCTGCCAGCTTCCGGGCGTATCAGGACACGCGGACAAGGAAGGCCTGATGGAGTGGATCCGCGCGCTGGAGGAAAAACCGAAGATGGTCTTCGTTACCCATGGCGAGGATAAGGTAACCGAGCTGTTCCGGGACCGTCTGAAGGAGGAACTGGGATTCAACGCATACGCTCCGTTTTCGGGAACCGTATTTGACCTTGCCGCCGGCACCTTTGAGGTTGAGGCGGAGCCTGTCCTGATTGAGAAGGAAGACCGGGAAGCGATCGCGATCCAGAAGCAGGACGGCGGAGCGGTTGTCCGGAAGAAGGGAACAGACCGCGGCGCGGCGACACGTACCTCAAAGGACAAGAAAGCTGCTGCCATTTATACCCGGCTGGTTGCGATGGGCAACCGCCTGATGTCCGTGATCCGCCAGAATGAAGGGGGCGCGAACAAGGACCTGAAGCGGTTTACCGAGGACATTAACCGCCTGTGTGACAAGTGGGAAAGATAGTGAATGGACATAAGGAACTGTCAGGAATTAACGATTCAGGATTGCGCAGGATGAAAGCGGCAGGATTAAAGTGATCTCTGAACAGGTCTGAAGGGTCCGGGAAGGAGCTGCCGCGGCAGCCTGTGCCTATGGGAAAGCTAATCTGGCGAACAGTTATCATATTATTGACGATTACCCTTCTGGCGGGCATAGTGTTTGTTTTCGTTCCGCGCACGACGGTCCGGCAGATGGCCGTCCGGTCAGGGCTGATTGAGAATACCTATTATCAGGAGGGGGATACGGAATGGGACAATGGCGGGGTGGAGGAATACTATTTCAACCAGCTCCCGTCCTCCTACAATGAGGCGTACAGGGAACTCTACGCGCGCCTGTCGGCGGGAGAAGACAGCGCTCCGATCTATGCAGAGGTGAGCGTGGAGGATTTCTGGACGGCGTATTACTCTGTGCTTGCAGACCATCCGGAGCTGTTTTGGATCGGGTCCAGCGCCCAGGTCCAGTCGAATGCGGTGACTGGCCTGGTTGCCGGTTATACGATAGAGTCTACGGTTCCGGAAAATGAGCGCGTGACCACCCGTGCCATGCTGGAGGCTGCGGCGGATGAGTGCATCCGTCAGACCGATGAGACATGGTCTGACTACGGAAGGATCAAATCTGTCTACGAATATCTCATCAATATGGTGGAATACAATGCCGGGGCGCCTGATAATCAGTGTATCCAGAGCGCTTTGCTCAATCACCAGTCCGTGTGCGCGGGGTACGCGAAAGCATTTCAGTATATCTGCCACAGGATGGGTTATTTCTGCACCTATGTGACCGGCAAGATTACCGGCGGCGGGGACCATGCGTGGAACATTGTCCGCATCGACGGCAATTATTACCAGGTGGATGTCACATGGGGGGATCCGGTCTTCGCGGGAACGATGGAGGACGGGACGGGCATCACCCTTATGAATTATAATTACCTGTGCTGTACGGATGATGAGATCAAAACCACGCATACGCCGGAAAGCGCGGTTTCATTTCCGCCGTGTACGGACGGAAGCTACAATTATTACAAGATCAACGGCATGTATTATGAAAATTGGGACAGGGATGTGATCTACAATGCCCTTATGGCATCGGTGCAGAATGGGGAATCCGCAATCGTCATGAAGTTCGGAACCCAGGAAGCGTACGATACCGCAAAGTATGAGCTTTTTACGAACCGGCTATATTATGACGCGGACCAGTATCTGATGCAGGTCAATGGCGTGAGCTCCTGGAACAACCGGTACTCTATGGATGACGAATTCCGGGTGATCACGATCCAGTGGCTGTAAGGAGATCCCCGCAGTAAGCAGCCCGGAAGGCACTGGAGGAACGGCATCCGGAAGGCACTGCAGGAAACAGAATCCGGAGGGCACTGGAGGAACGGCATCCGGAAGGCACTGCAGGAAACAGAATCCGGAGGGCA
>CAMORF010000296.1 GCA_946623485.1 uncultured Clostridia bacterium | reverse complement strand
AGATCCGGCTGCAGCGGATTCCAGGAATAAAGCATACCCTGTCTGATCCGCACCTGCGGCTTCATGCTGACGGAAGCACCTCCATCGCTCAGAACGCAAGCGTCTTCGCTGTAGGTGCTGAATGGTTACAAAACGTGATGATTACAGGAGCGCCACAATGTGGCGCTCCTTCCTTTCTTGAATCTTTTGCCTTGTGGTGGTATCATAGCCTCGTACGGTCTGCAGGTTTGGCATCTGAGCAGCGCATCAGACGGATCGTATCCGGGCCGGGCTTTAACAGCCGGTCCGGGACATTTTTCGCAGAAGGGAGTAATGGAGATGGCTGCTACCGAATCCGCAGAGAATTATCTGGAATCGATCCTGGTGCTCAGCCAGGAAAAACCAGTCGTTCGAAGTGTTGACGTGTCCAACTATACCGGATATCGCAAATCGAGCATTTCAATCGCGATGAAAAACCTGAAGGCGGATGGATATATTACCATCAGCCCCGAGGGATATATCTTTTTGACAGAGAATGGCATGCAGATCGCGTCCATGATTTATGAGAGGCACCAGGTTTTGTCCGCCTGGCTGATCAGGCTGGGGGTCGATGAGAAAACCGCGGTAGATGACGCGTGCAGGATCGAACACGATATCAGCAAGGAAAGCTTTGCCGCGATCAAGAAGTACATCAGTGAGAATCCGTGATCATGGAGCGCATCGTTAGGAAGAATAGCAATCGATATACCGAGGTCGACATTGCCAGAGGCATCGGTATATTTTTTGTTGTCCTCGGACATTCCATTAAGCAGACAGGCGTATCTGCCGAATGGATCCGGATTCTGACCTATGTGATCTATAGCTTCCATATGCCGCTGTTCTTCTGCCTGTCCGGTTTTGTTTCCGCAAAGATTCTCAGTATGAAGCGTCCGGAAAGGGTGTCCTACGTCCTTGGCCGTGCCAGGAGGCTGTTGGTTCCTTATTTTGTGATCGGCATTCTGTATATTCCGGTAAAACTCAGGATGAGCGCTCTGGCAGTCAAGCCGTTTGCGGTAACGGATATCTGGAAGCTCCTGATCGGGCAGAATCCGGATGTTTCCCTCTGGTTTTTGTATATTCTGTTTCTCATTGAGCTGATCTGCGCGGTTTTGGTGAATGCCTATAATTTCAGGTCAATCTGGTATGGAAGCTTTTTCCTGAGCGTTGCGATCTACTGGCTGAATTTTGATATCCGGGTTCCAAAGTACCTCTTTTTCTTTCTGATGGGGATCTGGGTCAGGCTGAAGTTTGAAGACAGCCGCAAGGCCGGATATGAGGACGTAATGGATGGACAGGATCTGCTGGCATTTCTGGCACTGGTGACAGATATTGCGGCGATTATATTTCTGTACCGGACCACCATCACGGTCACAATGATGCTGACAAGCCTGTGCGGCATCTATCTGGTCCTGTGGTCGTCATCCCGTATGGTTTATAATATTGACGGTGAAAAACGGAAACCGGGGGCGTTTACAGGAAAGCTTCTCCTTCTTGGTCTGTTTTCGATGGATATCTACATTCTGCATGAACCGATCATGACGATCATACGGCTGATTCTCTGGAACCGGCTGGGATGGAATTACATTCTCTGTACTGCCATCATCTTTCTCTGCGCGCTATGTCTTCCGATCCCAATCTCAAAGTGGATTATCCGGAAGGTGAAACCACTCAGGATTCTGTTTTTTGGGGAAAGGAAATAAGTGAACAGGAAAATCCGAATTATATTTTTCCTCTGTATCATAACAATTATTGTGTTTTCTGCCTGGTCAGCAATCCGGTCGCTTCGGCCCAGCCGCGGGAAGGTTTACGAGCAGCTGAGCGTGGAAGAGGCGGTTGAATATATGAGCTTTGAACCGGCTTATTGCATTGTCGATGTGAGAACAAAAGAGGACTATGATGCAGGCCATGTGGAGAATGCCAGGAGCCTCCCATTGGAGGAAATTGTGGAGCAGGCGGATGAAGCCATTGCCGGACGGGAGATGATGATCTATGTCTACGGATATGATTCTGACAGCAGCTGCGCGGCAGCGCAAAAGCTGAGTGACATGGGATTTACATCCGTCACGGAGACAGGAAGCTATGAGGATTGGACTGCGGCAGGAGTCGCGATGGAAAAAACATCTGAAAGGAAGATGAAATGAAGCTGTTCCCGGATGTGCATTTCTACGTCGTCAGCGTGAATCCTACCGCAATCTGGTCAGGCCCTTATTCCAACGACAATGTCAAGACCGTCAACCGGCTGCTTCGCGCCGAGTTTGAACCGGAGGGAATCTATATTGACACTTACACGATGCTGATAGAGAGCGGCCTGATCACCGGAACTGCTCCCGGCATGAGCGACCAGCTGCATTACCGGTCGCCGGCTTCCAGGATAATTCTGAAAGCTGTGAGAAAATTTGTGACGAAAAAGGAAGAACAAGGATGAAGACAATAGCTGCGTGGGTGGGGAGGAACAGGGAAAAGGTGTGGTTTGCAGCCTGTGTGAATCTGCTCATGCTTGCTTTCTGCCTGATTGTGATGCGTCCGGAATTTGATTCCAATGATGATTTCAATATCGCGATGTTCGTGAACCGAGCCCGGCCCATCCAGGATCCATACTGGCTGTATTGCAACTGGATTCTTGGAAATGTATGCGCGTTTGCCTACAGGATTACCAATATGGTTCCCTGGTACGGGCTGATGCAGTACTTTGGCCTGTTTGCGGCGTTCACAGGAGCTTTCTGGGTTATTCAGAAGATATTCCGGGGCGGGGCGGCGCTTGTGCTTTCAATGACGCTGCTCAATTTTTTTGCCGCGGAGTCTTATGTGAACATTCAGTTTACAAGGACGGCAGGCGTCTGTGCGGCCTGCGGTCTGTTTCTTGTTGTCTATGCGATCACCCGGGAGAAAATCAGAATCCTTCCGCTCCTGTCCGGGATTGCCGTCACGGCATATGGATATATGTACCGGCATCTGGAGGCTGACCTGATCTTCGCTTTGTTTGGCGTATTTGGCGTGTATCTGCTGCTTCGGCTGAAGGAAGACGCTCCAAAGCAGATGCTTCAGAGGGCGGCGCGGTACCTGCTCCTGTTCGGTCTTACCATCGGGATCTGCTTCGGTTTCAGGCTGATCGACCGTTATGCCTACAGCAGGTCTTCTGAGTCATCTGCGTATGAAGCGATCAATGATGCGAGGGCGACCCTGACGGATTACGGCTTCCCGAAGTATGAGGAGCATGCAGAGCTGTTCGAGTCCCTGGGAATCACCTATTCCGCGTATAAACTGTTTTCAAAGTGGAATTTTTATGATCCTGACGTGTTCACCCTTGAGAAAATGAACGCGCTGATTGCGGTACAGAAACGCAGGGGCGCTTCCCTGGAAACCCTGAAGGAGTACTTCGGAATCTATCCCTATAAGTGGTTTGAGAACCCGATGTTTTACTGCTTTCTCGTTATGCTGGTGATCGCTTTGATACATGGGCGCCGGGGGTGGAAGAGGGCTGCGGAGATTGCGCTGCTTTTGCTTGCTTTGACGGGATTGTACTATTATATGTAC
>CAMORF010000295.1 GCA_946623485.1 uncultured Clostridia bacterium | reverse complement strand
TTATAATCTTTAACATCTTAACACGTTCTTCTACAGAAAACAACGCAATTTTCGCCTGATTCACCAACACGCCGACGACCAGTTCATCCACTGTCTTGGAAGCCCTTTTCATGATATCCAGGTGTCCCAATGTAACCGGGTCAAAGCTTCCCGGATATACTGCTATTCTGGCCAAATGTACTCCTCCTTACAAAAACATGCCGGTTTGTCCCGTATCTTTTGTCCCGCTTCATCATAAATCCCAGCTCCTCCAGATACGAAAAATCCGTGTCCGCAAGCGCCTCAATCAGGATAAGCGTATCCCCGTCCGCGATGGTATTGTCCCTGAGCGCCTCCAGGATCCTTCGTTCATGGCCTTGCCCATAAGGGGGGTCCATGAAGATGATGTCAAAGGGTTTCTGTCCATTCATGGATGTCACAGCACGGACCGCTTCCATGCCGGTCACAACGGCACGGTCAGACAGCTTCGTAAACTGCAGGTTCTGGCGGATCACCTGCAGTGCCGCCCGGTCCTGCTCCACAAATACCGCCTGCTCCGCCCCTCGGCTGAGAGCTTCAATCCCAATCCCGCCTGATCCGGAGAACAGGTCCAGGAACCTGCATCCGGGGATCTCCGGGGCAATGATATTGAACAATGTCTCCTTGATCCGGTCCGTCGTCGGCCTGGTATTGCTCCCACGGACCGTTTTGAGGGGCAGGCTCCTGGCGCTGCCGGCAATCACCCGCATCTCATTCCTCCGGCCGGATCGTGTTCCGCCAGTCCAGGTCCCCGTGTTCCAGCCCCAGGACCATGGATTCCGCCGTGGCGATATTCGTCGCGATCGGGATATTGTAGCGGTCACATTCCCTTGTGATGTCCACGATGTCCGGCTCATTCGGGCTGGTCATCAGCGGGTTGTAGAAGTAGATCACAAGATCCATGTAATTGCGCTGGATCATATCAATAAACTGTTTCTCACCCCCGACCGCTCCTGAAAGGAATTTATGGACCTTCAGGTTTGTTGCCTGCTCGATCCTTCTTCCGGTCATCTCCGTTGCATATAAAACATGCTTTGCAAGGATATACTTATACGCAACACAGAAATTCTCAATCAGATCCTTCCTGCTGCTTGAAGCAACAAACCCAATGTTCATACATTATCACCGTCCTTATCAATTCGTTCATCCTGCGCTGTCAGCAATGTTTTCTCCCACGGTTCTATTATATCAAACCATGCAGGTTTCATGTACTTTTTTCCGGAAAAACCTTTGTACTTCTATTGTCAATTTTTTGAAATAATGTCCATGTTATGAAATAATTGCAAGCATTCCCTGTCTTTTTCGCAAAAAAGCCCGGAGGCGTCCCGTACTGTTTGTACATGACGCCTCCAGGCTGGATCATGAATTCGGTCGCCAAAAGCCGCTTACAGATTGTTCCGCGCTTCGTGCTCCCGGTGTACCTTCCTTTTCGTTACAAAGCCGCCTTATTCATGACGCAGGCTGTGCAGCCGGATTCCGGTCTGTAACTATGAAACCACAGACTTGCGTATGCGGGGCTGCGATTCCTCCGGTCAGCGGTTCACCCTGGCCCCGGCGCCCTTCATCAGCGCCTCGACTTCCTTCCTGGACGCCATGGTCGTGTCACCCGGGGTTGTCATGGCCAGCGCTCCATGCGCCGCGCCGTAGTTGACTGCTGCCTGCGCGTCGCCTGTCGTCATCAGTCCAAAGACGAGGCCGGACGCAAAGCTGTCTCCTCCTCCGACACGGTCCAGGATCTCCAGACCATCGTACGCGGTGGACTGGTAGATCTCTCCGTCCGCCCAGCAGATTGCCTTCCAGTCATTCACGGTCGCCGTCTTCACGGTGCGAAGCGTTGTCGCAACCGCCTTGAAGTTCGGATAGGTCTTCGCGGCTTCATTGATCATCTTCTTATAGCCGTCCAGATTCAGCTTCTTCAGCCCGGCTTCATTTCCCTCGATCTCAAAGCCAAGGCAGGCGGTGAAGTCTTCCTCGTTGCCGATCATGACATCCACATACTTCGCAACCTCACGATTCACCTCACGGCACTTGTCCAGGCCGCCGATCGCGCTCCACATGGAAGGACGGTAATTCAGGTCATAGGAAACCACCGTGCCATACTTCTTCGCTGTCTTGATCGCTTCGATGACAGTCTCGCAGGATTGCTCGCTCAGCGCTGCGTAGATGCCGCCGGTGTGCAGCCATCTCACGCCAAGCTCTCCGAAAATGTGCTCAAAATCAAAGTCTGCCGGGGTCGCCTTTGAAATCGCGGTATTCGCCCGGTCACTGCAGCCAACCGCGCCGCGGATTCCGAAGCCGCGCTCCGTAAAGTTCAGGCCGTTTCTGCAGATCCTTCCGATGCCGTCCGTCGGCATCCATTTGATCAGGCTCGTGTCCACGCCGCCCTGGAGGATGAAGTCCTCCATGAGTTTTCCGACTTCGTTGTCCGCAAATGCCGTGATGACAGCTGTCTTCATCCCGAAGCATCTTCTCAGCCCGCGAACGACGTTGTATTCTCCGCCGCCCTCCCAGGCGCGGAAGGAACGGGCGGTACGGATCCTGCCTTCGCCCGGATCCAGGCGGAGCATGACCTCGCCCAAAGATACCGCATCATAGGTATAGTCTTTTCTCAGATTCAATTCCATAACAGGTCTCCATTCTGTTGACAGGCCCGGAAGCCTTGTCAGCCCCTGGGTTCATTCTCTTTCCAGTTTCCAAATCCCCTTCAGCCTCTGATTTCCTTTACAATCGCGGCCGCCTCGGCGGTAAGGTCACGGATCTTGTCAAATTCACCATTGTCAATCAGGGATCCCTTTACCATCCAGCTTCCGCCGCAGCAAAGGATACGGTCATACGCCAGGTAATCTCTGACATTGCCCGCATTCACACCGCCGGTGGGCATGAACTTCAGGTTTGTATACGGAGCCGCAACTGCCTTGATGAACTTTACGCCGCCCGACGGCTCTGCCGGGAAGAACTTCACCGTGTCAAGTCCCATGCTCATGGCCTGCTCCATCTCGGAAGGGGTGCAGGTTCCGGGGCAGACCGGGATCTTGTTGTCGATGCAGTACTGCACCACCGCCGGATTCAGGCCCGGGCTGACGATGAACTTCGCGCCTGCATCTACGGCGCGCTTCACCTGCTCCACGCTCAGAACCGTCCCGGCTCCCACGAGCATCTGCGGGAATTCCTTCGCCATAATCCGGATCGACTCCTCCGCCGCCTCGGTGCGGAAGGTGACCTCTGCGCAGGCAAGCCCCCCTTCGCAAAGCGCCTGCGCCAGCGGCTTTGCATTTTTCGCGTCATTCAAAACGACAACCGGGACAATTCCGTATGCGCCCAGTTCCTTGATTACTTCATTCATGTCAATCTCCATTCCGCCGCCTGCGGCGGCTTGATCCCTATTATTCACAGCCGTTCCTCAAAGCGAGCTTTGCAGCATGCATCATTCCCGGCGCTTCGTTCCTGAATTCCTATAATACAACCCCATCCTTGAAGATGGATATCTCGCGGAAGCCGTTCTCTTCGGCTTTTGTTTTCTTTCCTTCCGCCACCTCAATGACAAGGTCAAACAGCCGCTTCG
>CAMORF010000294.1 GCA_946623485.1 uncultured Clostridia bacterium | reverse complement strand
CCGATCCCGGTTTTCTTTGAGCAGGAGCACCTGAACACCCTGGACTCCACCAGCAACATCATCCTCTTCGTGCTGGCCATGGTCGCTGAGGAAGAGAGCCACATGAAGAGCGAAGCCATGCTGCTCTCCCTGGAATGGCGCTTCAGCCGTGGACGGTTCATTACGCCTGCTCTTCTGGGGTATGACCGGGTAGAGATTCCGGACGGTCATGGAAGCCATAAAAAGGTGCTGCAGATTAACGAGGATGAGGCACAGACCGTCCGGCTCATGTATTACATGCTCCTGAACGGCAGCAGCATCTCGGAGATTGCTTCCACCCTGACGGAGCTGGAACGGGAAACCGGCCAGCGGAAGGTAAACGGCAAGCCGAACACCCACTGGTCGGAAGGCGGGGTATATAAAGTTTTACGGAACGAACGGTACTGCGGGGATGTCCTTGCCCGCAAAACCTGGACACCGAACTTCCACGATCACAAGTCTAAGCGGAATAACGGTAAGAAGAACAAGTACTACCAACCCGGACACCATGACGCGATCATCACCCGCGCCCAGTGGAATGCCGCCCAACGCATCCTGAACAGCCATCGCTTCCGGCATACCGGCGGGTACCTTCCCATGGCGGTGATTGACCACGGCGCACTGACCGGATTCATTTCCATCAACCGCTCCTGGGCAGGGTATGAAGCTGATGAGTATTACCGTATCTGCAGCATTGCCATGGGCATGGAAGAGGGAGAACTGGAGGCGAATCTGGAGAATGAGCACCTGCCGGACGGCGGGCGTAGGATCGCCGGGCTTACGGACGATAACGGCGTCCAGCGGATCGCCCGGCAGCTCAGCCAGGTGGAAGAAGCGGTCAAGGCACAGCTGGAAGGCAAGCCCGTAGAAACACAGGAAGAACAGAAACGTGTGCCTGTGGAGGGTTTCCAGGTGGTCAGCGCGGACATGTTCTCCCATGCGTTTGACCCGGTTGTCCGCTTCAGCAAAAGTCAGATGGCCTTCAATTCTACCTGTATCAGCCGCTTGAACCGGATATCCCAAAACGAAAACGGCCTTCTCTTGAACCGTATCCAGTATGTTGAATTGCTGTTCAACCCCGTGGAGCGAATGCTGGCCGTCCGCCCCTGCGCAGAGGACAACCCAAACGCCATCTGCTGGGCAACTGAAAACGGCAGAAGCCGGGTTATCAGCGCCAGCGCTTTCTGCCGCATCCTTTTCAGCATTCTGGACTGGGACAGCGAATACACCTACAGGGTCCCCTCCATCGTGCGCAGCAAGGGTGAAGAAACCATCCTGTTCTTCGATCTGGATAATTTCATCGGAACAGCAAAAAGGCAGCGGGATGAGAACTTGGAGGAAGAAGTAGCGGCGGCTGAGGAAGCAATCCGCGAAGAATCCGAAGAGACACGGGGCATCTTCTTCTCCGCAGATGAAGAGGACGAACCGCAGGAGATCGAGGACACCGAAGAAATGGAACGGAAGCTGCAGGAGCTGGCCGAGATCGAGCGCCGCACGTTTGGCACACCGGTTTTTGAGCATAAAGGCGATGTCCGGCTTCCCTCGATTGACGATGATGGCGAATGGGATGTAATGGCCACGCCGCGAATCCTGGGTGACGATCACCGGGTAGATGAGGAGGTGGTGGATGCCCTGCAGGATCAATTGATGGAATCCATGATAGCCGACGATACGAAAGGAGGTGCTGAATGAGAAGTGTAAAGAACCCGGCGCGGAGCAGGCCACTCTCCCGCAATGTGCGCCGGTTGATGAAGATGGCGCGGGAATCACCGATGAACCCCGAGGTAGAAAAGATCGAGCGGGAATTCACAGCGCGGGATCTGGCCTACTGCGATATGCAGGGGAACATCTTCATGGCTGCGATTGATCGCGGGATTCCCATGGAGGAGTTCGCTCCGGTGTACATGAACAGTCAGTTGGCAGGCGTCATTGACTACAGCTTTTCGGTAGCAGGCGGCATGGAAACAGACGATATTTCAGAGTTCCTGCGGATTCCCGTCCTCCTCAAGTCACCCCAGCTGATCGTGGATGTGGTGATGTGGCTGGATCAGGTGGTCAGCGGTGTTGACCCTGGAGAAAGCGCCAATATGGCAGTCGTCAAAGCCTGCCTGGATGATGGCACCATACAGGAAACCAGCCAAGATACCATACAGGATGGGAACGGTGATAGAAGCTCTGACGCTCTGCCAACGGATGAAAGAGCCCTGGCCGATCTGTACGAATACGCCTACTGGCTCGGATACATATACCGCTGTGAGTGCCATATGCACGACGAGTCCAGCCGGATGGTTTACGGCGCATTCAATGAAAAGTTCATGCGGGACTTTTACCATCAGCTGTCCCTGGATAACGATACCGCGCTGATTGATTGCGCTCCGGAGATCTGCCGCAGACTGGACGTGCTCCTGGTCGGCAAGCTGTGGAGGTGATGCCGCCCAAGAAAACACCAATGTGAAACCAACAGATGATTGGAGGAATTTTCATGGATGAACGCAGACCAGATTATCAATACGGGCAGATGCCGCGTACCTACCAACAGCCTCAGCCTATGCCTTACACGCATCCGCAGCCTCTCTCAGCTGCGATGCCGTCCTCAGTACTCGATCAGACACAAAAGATGACATCCACCGGCTTCAAACCCCTGAGCAAGGAAGAACGGGAGGAAGCCGCCCGGATCGCCCTGGAGGCAGGATTCTCCTTTGACGGGTATCAGGTGGTACGGAGAGAATTCTTCTCGCACCGCTTCGATCCCACGCTAACCATCAAGGGCAACAGCATCATTTTCAACAACGCCTGCATCTCCCGGCTGGAACAGGTGATCTACGTGCAGGTGCTGGTGAACCCGACCGCCGAAAAGCTGGTGATCCGTCCCTGCAGCGAAGGCGCTCGGGATGCCATCCGCTGGTGTGTGACCAGGGATGATAAGCGGAAGAGCCGCCAGATCACCTGCGGCCTGTTTACGGCAAAGCTTTATGACATGATGGGCTGGGAAGCCCTGTACCGGTATAAGCTGCAGGGCACCCGGATCAATTACCAGGGAGAGCAGCTATACGTGTTTGACCTGACCAGCACGGAGGCCTTCCTTCCCCAGGTGAAGGAAACAGATGAGAATGGAACCGTGAAACGGAAAAAGGCTGTGCCGATGTATCCGGCAGACTGGCGGGATTCCTTTGGGATTCCTGTACAGGAGCATACCGCTTCGATGCAGATCAACCTGCTGGACGGATATGCATATATGGAAGCCAAGCCCGAAGCAGCTGCTACGCAAATGCCGATGGAGATCATTGATCAGGAGACTGGAGAGGTGACAAAGGTATGAGTGAATTCGGAGGGTATTCCCCATATGGAACAGAGCCACTGAAGCTGACCCTGTGCCTGGAAGAAGGCAGCATCCTGTTTAACAAAGCCGTGCTGGATACCCTGGATCATCCCAAACAGGTGCAGATGCTGATCAATGAAGAACGGCAGATGTTGCTGGTACAGGCATGCACAGTAGACGACCGGGAGGCCATCGTCATCCCGGCTGTTACCAAGTCTGAGTTTGAAATGAGCGGGCACAGCCTGCTCAAACGGATACGCAGGCTGA
>CAMORF010000293.1 GCA_946623485.1 uncultured Clostridia bacterium | reverse complement strand
TCGGATGAAAAGACAAGCAAGATGTACAAGTTATTTTGTAACAGATCCTAAGTTTGTCAGGATCTCCATACGGTAGATTTGGTATCCTTGGAAGAAAAAAGAAAAGTGGTTGCAAAAGCCGGGAAACGGTGATATAAAAGTTCTAACTCAATACTTTTAGTCTTCAGGGCGGGGTGAGATTCCCCACTGGCGGTGATAGTCCGCGACCTGCCACAGGGCAGCTGAACCGGTGTAATTCCGGTACCAACGGTATAGTCCGGATGGAAGAAGATTGCGATCTGAATTCGGATGCCCGAAGACCTGGCAGCAGGCTTTCGGGCATTTTGTTTTTGGATCCGCTTCCGTCTCCTGAACCATTGCGGAGGGAATTCCGCACAGAAAGGAGAGCAGAAAAGTGAATTCAGTCAGTAAGAGAAACTCAGAGGGAATGTTGATCTCAGGAGGAGAAGCTGTTATCCGCGAAAAGGATGTTTCTGCCGCGGCAGGAAGCGCTTCGGTACAGAATGGGAAAGCAGCCGCGGGGAGAAAACGCCGTGCAGCCGCATCTGGGTTTTCTGTCAGATATCTGGTGGCGGCGGCGATGCTGAGTGCGGTGGCGGTGGTGCTGCAGTATATCGAGTTTTCCATACCGGTCATGCCGTCTTTCATTAAGCTGGACTTATCGGACCTTCCGTCCCTGATCGGGAGCTTTGCCATGGGGCCGCTGTGGGGCGGGGCAATCGCCGGGATTAAAAATCTGCTTCACATGATGGCTTCTCAGTCCGGTGGAGTCGGTGAGCTGGCTAATTTTCTGATTAATGCAGCCTTTGTCATGACGGCTGGCTTTATCTATCAATTCAACCGTACCCGGAAGGGTGCATTGATTGGTTCCTTCGTCGGCGCGGCAGCTGCGGCCCTGATCAGTGTTCCGATTAATTACTTTATCGTGTACCCGTTCTATACGGCTTTTATGCCGATGGATGCGATCATCAATGCGTACAAAGTAATATTCCCGGGAATCCAGGACGGGAATCTGCTGCAGTGCCTGCTGGTTTTCAACCTGCCATTCACGTTTGTGAAGTCGTTGCTGTCGGTGGTGATCGTGCTTTTGGTGTATAAGAGAATCTCGCCGCTGATTCACGGAGCCGGGCGCAGATCCTGAAGAATAGGTAACAATTCAGTTCAGAATCCTTTGCGTTCTGAGCAATGGGGGAGTGAATCATACCCTGGTTTTACAGTATCGTAAATGAATTAAGGAGCTGTACTTAATTCGTTTACGTCCGCCGGGCGCACGCCGCCAAAGCGGCATAATTCCGCTGTGCGCCCGTGCGATCCTTGCCGGAGGCATTATAGTAAACGCATTTTCTAAATGCGTTTACTATAACTATCCACAAAGTTATCCACTTATCCCCAGAAACAGCGCCCGGAAGCGGCGCTGTTTTCTATGCCTTGTTTCTTCATGCCCAAATTATGACGGACTGCAGGGGGTGCTGAACCTGGATAAATGTGATATGATTAGAATCTGCCGGGAATGAAGGATGTTTCAGGTACGTGATTGGATTAAAACCTGCCGGGAATGAAGGATGATTCAGATATGTGATAGGATTAGCCAGATAGATTGCATCTGGAAGTCAGATTTAGACTTAGAAAAACAAGCGTCTATAGAGAAGAACCTGCCGGGAATGAAGGATGACTCGATCGTAGAGAGATCGTTGCTATATAAAGAGAGAGGTTTATGAGGAATAGGACTGAGAGGAACAGGCATGGACTGACTGGTATTGCTGCCGTGGCGGCTGCAGTGCTGTTTTTTTGCGGAGGCTGCGCAGGCGGGAAGGCTTCGACAGCCCGGATTGACGCGGGATATAAGGCTTGCGAGTCTTCTGATTTCCGCGGGGCGCAGAGCTCATTTGAAGAGGCAGTGAACCAGGGGGAGGATCCGCTGCAGGCATACCGGGGGCTGGGGATTGCGCTGATGGGCCAGGCGAGATATGCCGATGCCGTGTCTGCATTTGACCAGGCGCTTGCTTATACGGATGATAAGATGCCCCAGACTGTGAAGGATATCCTGGAATATAAGATCACCTGCCAGTACCGTCTGAAGGATTATGAGGGAACTGTCAAAACGGGAAATGAACTGACGGCGCTGGATGATAAGCTGGGGATGGCATATTTCTATATCGGCGCTGCCCGCCTGAATCTGGGCAATCAGGAGGAGGCACGGGCGAACTTTGACTATGCTGTTTCCCTGGATCCGGAAAATTACAAGCTCTATCTGGATATATACAGCGTATATGAGGAGGCAAAGCTGTCGGGCGTAGGAGATGAATATCTTCAGACTGCCCTTGGCATCGCGCCCAAAACCACGGAGGATCACTACAATGTCGGCCGGATCTATTTTTACCTCAAAGAGTATGATGAGGCTGCTTCGGCGCTGATCCCCGCAGTTTCCGACCAGTACGGGCCTGCGCTTTCCCTGATGGGGCAGATCTATATGGAAAAGGGAGATTATGACAATGCCAGGGCAACCTACCTGCAGATCCTGAACCAGGACAGCGCGAGCAAGGATGCTTATAACGGCCTTGCTTTGTGCGCACTTGCTGCTTCCAACCCGGATGAGGCGCTGGAGTACATCACGAAGGGGCTTGGCCTGGACGGGGAAGACGGGAAACAGGAGCTTTATTTCAATGAGATCGTGGTGTATGAGAAAAAACTGGATTTCATGACCGCGCGGGATAAGTGCAAGGCATATGTGGAGAAGTATCCGACGGATGAGGCAGGCGTAAAAGAACTGGCTTTCCTGAATACGAGGGAATGAGAAAAAAACACCCCGCTCCGGAGAGCGGGGTATCTGTTCAATCAGGTCTCTTATATAGTAACAATATATATAAAAGAAACAGGTTAAATCAGAGCTTGACAACGTTGGATGCCTGCATGCCGCGCTGGCCTTCCGTCAGATCATATTCGACTGACTGGCCTTCATCCAGTGTTTTAAACCCTTCCCCCTGGATTGCGGAGAAATGAACAAAGACATCCTTGCCATCCTCCCCAGTGATGAAGCCATAACCTTTTTCTGCGTTGAACCACTTAACTGTACCCTTCATTACGGGACCTCCATAGATAAATAAACCTTCGATTGGATGTTCAGGAAGAACTCAGATTGCAGAATTCGTTTAATCCAATCTTAGTAGCAGGTCTCATTATATCTCTTGCATGTGTAAAGTGTCAACCGTTAAATATTTCAATCTTATTCTAATTTCACGAATGCGCAAAGTTCGGTTATGCATACCTTGTGCAATTTGGGAATGCGGCAGGGAACACCCCGGGATTTCTTTTGTGAGGGATATCAAGAGGGAGTCCAGGCTGACAGGTACGGAAGCCTGGAAGCGGCATTACCGAAGATAAAGACAGGAGGCTGAAGCATGGAACATGACACAAAGAAGGTCCGGATCCGGATTCCGGAGAGCGCGGCGAAGGTGCTTGACAGGCTCCATGGGCTTGGGTATGAAGCCTGCGTGGTCGGAGGCTGTGTGCGGGACAGCCTGCTGGGCATCGTTCCCGGGGATTGGGATATCACCACATCCGCAACCCCGGAGCAGGTACACGCTGCTTTTTCCAGAACAATCGATACCGG
>CAMORF010000292.1 GCA_946623485.1 uncultured Clostridia bacterium | reverse complement strand
CTATTCCGAAGAGAATAGCGGAATTGTATCAGTTAAGAAGGGCTACGCTCCGCCGGAGCAGTACACCAGCGGATTTAAGGTTGGTCCGTGGATGGATGTATACGCGATCGCAGCCACTTTTTACAGATGTATTACGGGAGAGAAGCCAAAGGAATCGATTGCCAGGGCAGATGACGATGACATTAGCCTTCCGTCTGCTATGGGAGCGGCGATCAGCAGGAAGCAGGAAAAGGTTCTGCTCAAGGGGCTGGCATTGCGCCCCGAGGACCGCTATCAGGACATGCGTGAATTCTACAATGCACTGAAGGAGGCCGCAGGCTTTGTGACAACCGGATCCAGAGGTACGTTCATTCAGAGGATAGGAGGAATCTGGAAGTCGGCTGGCCGGAAACCGGAGAAGCAAATGGATCAGGCTCCCGCTGCGAACCCGACAGGAGTTTACGCGGAGGAGATTGCCCGGATGAATGCGGATCGCGGCAAAAACCAAAGGATGCGTATGATTGCAGCTGTTGTCGGGGCGGCCTGTATTTTAGCGGTGGTACTGATTTTAAGTGTTACAGGCGTATTGAGGTTTCCCTGGCAGATTCAGCTGCCGGTGATGAGATGAATGTCCGTCTTGCGAATGGTTAACAAGAATTGGTCGTTGTTCGGAACCTGTCCTGAACAATGGCAAGAATAGCGCCATTTCGGACTATCTACCCTATATTCGTGCGGAGGCTTATGGAGAATCAGTTTATAGAGATCAGTGCCTGCAGTCTGTTGGGCGACCGGACTTCCCAGCAAGATGCATACCGGTATATGACGAAGGATGATAAAACGCTTGCGGTTGTATGTGATGGGATGGGTGGCATGGCTGGTGGGGAAGCTGCTTCCAGAACAGCAATATCCTGTATCTTTGATCGCTTTGTGATTGATGCGGGGAGCATTACGCCGGCAAATACGCCCCAATGGTTTGATAAGGTGTTTCGGGAAGCGGATTTTGTCGTCAGTTCTCTGACGGATCATACAGGAAATCTGATGCATTGCGGTACTACGGTTGTTGCAGTAATGGTTCAGGAGCATGCATATCATTGGGGTACGGTTGGAGACAGCAGGATTTATTCCATGCGGAGAGAGATTCAGACGCTCACGCGGTCTCACAACTTCAATCTGCAGTTGGATGCGATGGTCCAGTCGGGAAAAATCACCCTGCAGGAACGGGCTGCAGAGGGCAGGCGGGGAGAGGCACTGATCAGCTATCTGGGGATTGGCGGGCTGCAGCTGCTGGATACCAGCCGCGAGCCGATCGCCCTGATACAGGGAGATCTTCTGGTCTTGTGCAGTGATGGGATCTACAAAAGCCTGTCGGAGGAGCAGATTCAGGCGATTCTTGAAGAAGGCGGACAGGATTGCAGGCTCATGGCAGAGCGGCTATGCTCTCATGCGATCCGGCTGGCACATAGAAAGCAGGCAAAACAGGATAATACAACGGCAATCGTGATACGGGCAGAATGAGTTTTCCTGCAGCAATTAGTTTTCCTGCAATAATGAGTTTTTTCCTAACAGTAGTCAAAACCGGGTCAGGCGGAGAAAGGCATGGGCATACAGGTAAATCTTCCCGTCCAATGGAAGGATTGGGAAATCGTAGATGAGATCGGCAGCGGCGCATTTGGCAGTGTATATAAGGCGAAACGTCTGATCGGCCAGACAGTGTCCTATAGCGCGGTAAAGATCGTTTCTATTCCCGCCGATTTCAGTGAAGCAGAATATGTTGCGCGTGAGCTTCCTGATATTGAAGCGCTGCAGGCGTTTTATGACAAGATCGTAAAAGATTATGCGCAGGAAATCCGTGCCATGATCTCCCTGGAGGGGCTGACAAACATCGTGTCCATCGAGGATTATATGATTGAGCCAAAGCCGGACGGAATCGGAGCAACGATTTATATCAGGATGGAGTATCTTCAGAGCTTCCCGGATTATGCGGCAGCCAGAAAGATCACGGAGGCCGATGTTGTCAGGCTTGGGGCTGACATGTGTACAGCGTTGACTTACTGCGGAGAGATTGGGCTGATCCACAGGGACATTAAACCGGACAATATCTTTGTCTCTAAACATGGGGATTTCAAACTGGGAGACTTTGGAATTGCGGGAATGAATGATAACCGTTCCGCTACTGTGTCAGTAAAAGGAACATTCGCCTTTATGGCACCTGAAATCTTCCATGATCAGATTTACAGCATTCAATCTGATATTTATTCACTTGGAATGGTTCTTTACAGGCTTGTAAATCATAACCGTGATGCCTTTATCAATCCGATGAAGCGTTTTATATATTCTGAAGACAGAGAGGATGCGTTCCGCAGGCGGCTAAGCGGCGAATCTCTGCCAAAACCGGCGGACTGTTCAGAGGAGTTATACCGTGTCCTGCAAAAAGCTTGTGCATATCATCCCAAGGATCGTTATGCCGATGCAAAAGAGATGAAGGCAGCGTTGCTTGGCATACCTGTCAGGCAGACAGGATCGTCAGGACGCTTTCTGATGGAAGATATGGAAGCGGACAACCCTTCGGGAAGGAAATCAGGCTTCAGGAATTCCGGGATGCCATCGGCTGCAGGAAGGAAGGGTGAGAAAGAAGGAAAGATACAGAAGACAGATCACCGGGGCAAATCCGGAAAAAAGACCGCTCTTATCATAACAATGTTACTGTTGGCACTCCTTGGTGCTGGAGCTGCATTGGTCTGGTTTCTGTTCCCTGAATACAGGATCCATGCCGGAAAAGAGCGAACGGAAGAGGCACAGAGCCAGGGGATAGACAACAAGCAGGCATCCTGGCTGATCGAGGCGATGGAGGGAGAGAGCACTGCCCGGATTGATGGTTACCGCCGTGTACAGTGGGAGATGAAACCCGAAGAAGCAAGGAACCTGCTGGAAAAAGATGGCGCGGAATGTTCTCTGGACTCGTCGTCAGGGAGGCCGGTCCTGAAGGCGGTGACCAAGAAGAAGCAAGAGGGCATATTGTTGGAAGAAAGCTTCTACTTTTCAGAGGACGAGAGGCTGGAAGAGGTAGATGCGACTGTCCGGATGCCAGATCGTAGTCTGGAGAGCGAACAGGGAAGGATGCAAGGAGATTTATTTGCCGGAACTGTTGACCTGCTTAAGCTTTTCTATGGGGAACCTGCACGGAAGGAAATACCAAGCGGGCTGCAGGCTGCAGGATGGGCAGACGAGGATGGCGACATCATAGTTGTCTACAGGGAAGAGGATAATGCTTCAGAGGTACGTATCTTTGCGTATCATTCCAGGTGAAATATGAGCGGAATGGTTCAGGCGGCGGGAAGAAGAGGACTATACTGAGAGATGGATGGAATGACAACGATCCTTCACGTGGATCTTGACCGTACACTGAAAGATTATGAGTATACAAGGAACGCACTGCATCAGATCAGAGATGTCATCCGCTCGGAGAAGTTCAGGTCGGTTGATTCAGAGGCAATCTACCAATATTTGGTGAAGGATGGAGCTTTTGTTTCGTTTAAGGACTATTTCAAACGCTATATCTATCAGAAAGCAGATATTCAGATTCCCTTTTTGCAGGTGCCGGATGACCTGTACAAGAGCATTCTGACGGAGAGCTC
>CAMORF010000291.1 GCA_946623485.1 uncultured Clostridia bacterium | reverse complement strand
GGACATTTCGTCATGCAAACAAAAAGGCCCGTGATCTTTAGAAATCACGGGTTTTCATTATGCTCCCCAGGTAGGGCTCGAACCTACAACCCTTCGGTTAACAGGCGAAAAGTTGTACAATGTACCAGCCTTTATTTATCAACGTTTGTACATTGTACCAAATTTTCTCCACTACCATTTCCACTACGAAACAGCGTTTTTTTGATCCTTTCAGCCTCTTTTTCGGATCTGTCATCGGATGCCTCATCGTAGATCCGCATGATCATCTTTGCGTCATTATGGCCCATCCAGCGGACGCAGGTATGCAGCTCTACCGGAGGATCGGCGTCCCGGCACATGCAGCAGAAAGAGTGCCTGAGGTCGTATGGCACCACGGTGAAGGAACGCCAGGGCGGGAGCTGGCCGCCTGCGTCCAGGATGGCTTTATGTTCCCTTGTCCTGCCGTACCAGCGCTTCGGACAGCCGTTGATGGCCGTTTCCATGCAAACAACGTATGATTCCCACGCGGAACGCCATGCCTGTATCGTTACCTGTTTTCCCTTCGTGCTGGTGATCAGCCGCCCTTTCCTGCCGGAGAGGGCCTTTTTTAATGGAGGGAAAAGGGGGATCGTACGGGCGGCCTGATCCGTTTTGCCCTTTTCCGTCAGCTGGTAGTGATTGGAGTCCTGAATGTGGGCAAATTCATGCAGGGTGATGGTTTCTGCTTTGAAATCCACATCCCTTTCGATCAGAACGGCTTTCATTTCCTGCGGACGGATGCCGGCATAGAGCATGGTGATGACGGCGGGATGGGCACGGTGATCCGTGCAGAGGGTTTCGATCCAGGTCCGCTCTTCCTGCGTGATCTGACGATGGCCTCCGGTTGTGCCTCTGTGGGGCTTTGCCGCCTTCTCACGGGCCGGGTTGGTGCGGAGGTAGCCATCTGCCACAATGGCGTCAAAAAGGGCGCAGAAAAGCTGTTTTCCTGCCTTGATGTAGGAATCGGACAGGCCCAGGTACGCGGAGGAATAGACGGATTTGATCTGAGACGGCTTCAAGGAGGTTACCGGGAGATCCCCGTACAGATCCGTCAGCTTGCGCAAATGGATGCGCAGACCGCCCATGGTGGATGCGGAAACAGCCGGATATGCCCTTTTAATCCATGAGGCGCTGTATTCGGCAATGGTGGGCGGTGCGCCAAGTTTCAGCTTTTCCAGGCGTTTGAATTCCTCGCGCTGGGCAAGGCAGTCCTCCTCGTCCATGGAGTAAAACCATTGTTCCTTGTACCGGCAGACGAAATAGCCGTCTGACCGTTTTTTCAGGTGCTGTTTCTTTTGGCGCGGCATTATTTTTCAATCTCCGCAATCGGTTTGTCGTTGTAGAAATCATCGTGCTCCAGGTGGTTCATTTCATGGTCAAACGCACGCTTCCGGCCCATCGGGGACAGCCAATCGTTGATATAGATGTTTGGGAAATCGGAGCCGTCCATGGTGAGCCTGGTCGCACCGTGAATATCACCGGGCAGATCCACCATCCGGGTGGCGTATTCATCCTCATATAGCTTCACTGGTTATCCTCCAGGGCCCTGAGCATAGCTGTCGCTGCGCGAATGTGCTCAGGGGATGCCTTGCGGATGGCGTCAAAGAGCAATCTGGTATCCGGGCTGCGGCGGATCTGCTCACGGAGCGTAGCCAATTCGTCATCTTCTACGCCTTTGTAGCTAATTGGCCGATAACCGAGGATGATACCAGGATCAACCGAGAAGATTTCAGATAGTTTTTTCAGCCTGTCGCCGGACGGGTCCTTTTTTTGATGCTCCCATTCGCTGACGGTTGGTCTTGCAACACCGACAAGGATGGCAAGCTCCTTTTGCTGCATTCCGGCACGTTCGCGCAGTTCTTTCACGGCATTCAAAATGACACCCCCTTTATGATTATTAGCTAACATCATATTATCACATATTTAGCTAATTGAAATAGAAAAAAGTAAGCTTCCGGCGAAAAAAGTTATTGACAATTAGCTAACATTGTAGTAAGATAGCTGTGAGCTACCGGAAGGGAGGGGAAAAAGTGAGAAATAAGATCAAGGAGATCCGATTGGCGCAGCAGATTGGTCAGCGAGAACTGGCGCGGTTGGTCGGCGTTTCCGCACCGTTCATGCATGATCTTGAATGCGGGAACCGGAATGCAAAGCCGGAAACCATGCAGAAGATTGCAAATGCATTGGGATGCACGGTGGCGGATCTGAAAGCTGGTGAGCGTGATGGAGCGGCTTCTTAGCGTTCAGGATCTGATGGATCGATACCAATGTTCCCGGCAGACGGCGGTGCGTTATATGCAAAAGATGGAGCATATGGAGAGGCCGTACATGGTCCGGGCCAGCGTGCTGGAAGCATGGGAGCGTGAGCGCACGGTGAAGCCGCCGGAGGTGATCCGGGCGGAGATGATCCGGGAGAAGATGATGCGCCGGATGGCGTGATGAGGAGGGCAGCACAATGATGACATTTGGTCAGGACCTGGATGCGATGTACGAGGCGCGTTGCAGCCGTGAATGGGAAGAGGCAAACGAGGAGCCTGAGATTGACAAGGACGGCATCAACAAGAACCTGGGGAGTGCCTGGAACGGGCTTGACAGTGGGTACAACCGGCTTATTGAAGCGTGTGATCTCGCGGAAAATACACCGGTGTGGGCAAAGATTCAGAGCGTCATCGCTCGGATTGAGGACATGCAAACAGAGCTGCGTGGGCTGCAGGTGGAGGTGAGCAGGTTATGACGTGTCGGTATGTGTATTGTCCCATGACCGCAAAGCGGATCGGACGGCGGATGACGCTGGTGGATCACTTCCGCCGGTGGCAGCGGATTCGGCGAGACCGGAGGGAGGCTGCGGAGATATTCCAAGGGACCGGGTATTATGCTCCGGTTTATCCGGGCAAATAAAAACGCCCGATCCTGGGGCTACAGAATCGGGCCTGGCGATCTTGAGGGCAAACACAAAATCAACCATAGATATTGTATCATAACGAATTCAAAAAAACAAGGGGGTTAAAGCATGAGTGAGGCACGGGTGATGAATGACGAGCTGGAGGAGCTGCAAGATGTTGCGGTGATGGATGACGCCAGCGCTGAGATGATTCTGCGGCAGCTGAAAAACGCGGAAGATCAGTATGATCGGATGAGCGCATGGTATAAGGCGCAGGAGAAGCGGCTGAAGGACATTCGGGACCGGACACGGGCATGGGCTGAAGCGTGCCTGAGGCCGTATTTCGACATGGTGCCGACAACCGGGAAGAAGATCCGCAGCTACGACATGCCGGGCGGCACGCTGAAGCTCTCTGCGCAAGATCCGGAATATGAGGTCAATGATGCTGAGATGGTCCCCTGGCTTAAGGCGAGTGCGCCGGAGTATGTAAAGATCAAAGAAGAGGCGGCCTGGGGCGAGTGGAAGAAGGACCACAAATTCACGGTAACTGCGGACGGTGGCATTGTCACAGAGGATGGGGAGATCGTGCCGGGTGTCAAAGCCACGGTGCGGCCTGACAAATTTTCTATCAAGTGCAAGTAAGTGCAAGTCAGTGTGAGTAAGTGCAAGTTTAAGTGCAAGGAGGGCAAACACAATGGGTAATGGTCAGATTTACGAACTGATTGGCAAAGCG
>CAMORF010000290.1 GCA_946623485.1 uncultured Clostridia bacterium | reverse complement strand
CCTGGGGATGATATACCTGATTCTTACTGTTTTGCTCTCTCTGTGGATCCTCCCGGTGAAAATATCTTTTCTTTATCATCATGTGGCAGCCGGCGCGTTTCCCCTGCCTCAAAAAAGAAAACGAAACCACTGGCTTTGGCTCTGCCTTCCGGTCTGCGTTGCCATGCTTGCAGGAATCACCTGGTACTCCTTCGTTCATTTCAACTATCTATACCCTCCCGCCAGGCAGATCGAGGCAGTCGTGCACCGGCTCGGCGGAGACCTGGATACCGAAAACACCCTGGAAGGAATGGAAAAGGCGATCGCCCTTGGCGCTCCCGCCATGGAGACGGATATCCAGCGGACAAAGGACGGGGAATATGTCATTTTCCATGACAGCACCCTGAAAAGGATGTGCGGAATCCCCTCGCGGATCAATTCCCTGACCCTGGAAGAAGTCCGCTCCCTCAGGCTCCCGGGGCCTGAATTCGAAGAGCGCCGCATCCCGCTTCTGTCAGAGGTGCTTGACCTTGCCAAAGGGCGCGTGCGGCTCTATCTGGAGCTCAAGGGAACCGACGCTGACGCACGGATGGCCAGGGATGTTTTTCGAATGCTGAAGGATAGGGACATGGAGGATGACTGTGTGCTGATCTCTTTGAACTATAACCTGATCAGCTATATTGCCAGAAACATCCCCGGCATCCAGTGTGGATACCTGTACTTCTTTGCCTACGGAGCTCCTGCAAAGCTTGCCGGCAATATGCTCATGTCACAGTCAAACGCGATCAACCAGTCCCGGACCAGGGCAATCCACTCGAAAGGAAAAAAGGTCTACTGCTGGACCGTCAACAGCCGGCAGACAGCCCTCAATATGGTACGGCAGCGCGTCGACGGCATCATCACAGACCGCTACGATATCGTCGAATCTGTCCTGGACCATATGGAATCCCGCAATGACTACGAGCGCATCATGGATGTTCTCCTGAGATGATTGGCAGAAGCAGAGAAGCAGCGGCAGACATGCGGCACATCACAGATCAAGATTCGGGACAGGACGAAGAAAGGGGCGTACGGCACATGCCGTACGCCCCTGCGTTCCTGATTGACTTATCCCAAAAGGCTTGCAATTGTCTTGACTGCTTCCTCCTCATCCTCGCCATCCGCGTAGATCTTGATCTTCGGGGAATCCTGACTGGCTAACGCCATGACACCCATGATGCTCTTCGCATTCACCCGCTTCTCATTGACTTCAAACGTGATCACGCTTTTGTAGGCACATGCTGTCTGAACGATATGAGGAATCATCTCTCCGATGTTTCCGCCCTGAGTACCACTGATATTCTGGCTAATCATAGACTTTCCTCCCACGCAAAACACTTTACAGTGACAGACTCGCCCTCACTGCAACCGTACATCTAACCCGAAAACATACTACCATAAGCCAAAAGCAGGCGTCAATCGATGAAATGACGAAGAATCAGCCAGAAAAAGCGGTTGCTTTTGAACACAATGAACACATAAGCGGAAGCCCTTCCGGCTTCCGCTCTGCATGAAAAAGATGTATCGATCCAGCACCCCCTCAGCCGGGAACGCAATGCGTTCCCGGCTGAGGGGGCTGGAATCGTTACAAAAAGATTCTCCAGATACTCTTACTGATACACTACTTACCAGAATCTTCTCAGTTTATGATCTCAGCTTATGCCTCTGCCTTGATCGCTGCCTGAGCCGCTGCCAGTCTCGCGATCGGAACACGGAACGGTGAGCAGGATACATAGTCAAGACCGATGGAATCACAGAATTCCACAGAGGTCGGATCTCCGCCATGCTCGCCGCAGATGCCGATATGGAGCTTCGGATTCACATCCTTTCCAAGCTTGATCGCCATCTCCATCAGCTTACCGACACCACTCTGGTCAAGCTTTGCGAACGGGTCATTCTCAAAGATCTTCGCGTCATAATAGGCCTGCAGGAACTTTCCGGCGTCATCACGGGAGAAACCATACGTCATCTGTGTCAGGTCATTGGTGCCGAAGCAGAAGAAGTCTGCGTCCTTCGCGATCTCATCTGCTGTCAGGGCAGCTCTCGGAATCTCGATCATGGTTCCGACTTCATAAGACATCTCAATGCCTGCCTTCTTGATCTCGGCATCAGCCGTCTCGATGACCGTCTTGCGGACATACAGGAACTCCTTGTTGTCGCCAACCAGCGGGATCATGATCTCCGGCTTCACATTCCATTCCGGATGCTTCTTCTGCGTCTTGATTGCCGCGCGGATAACAGCCTGCGTCTGCATCTTGGAGATCTCCGGATAGGTGATATCCAGACGCACACCGCGGTGACCCATCATCGGGTTAAACTCATGCAGGGAGTTGATGATTGTCTTGATGGCATTCACGCTCTTATGCTTCGCGGCTGCCAGCTTCTCAATATCAGCCTCTTCTGTCGGGACGAATTCATGCAGCGGCGGATCCAGGAAACGGATCGTAACCGGCGCGCCTTCGAGCGCCTCATACAGCTTCTCAAAGTCATGCTGCTGAACCGGAAGGATCTTAGCCAGCGCTTCCTCTCTCTCCTCAACCGTATCGGAGATGATCATCTCACGGAACGCTTCGATCCTGTCCTTCTCAAAGAACATATGCTCTGTCCTGCAAAGGCCGATGCCTTCCGCTCCGAGCTCATGGGCTCTCTTCGCGTCAGCCGGGGTATCCGCGTTCGTGCGAACCTTCAGCCTGCGGTACTTGTCAGCCCATCCCATGATGCGGCCGAATTCGCCGGCGATCTTCGCCTCGACCGTCGGGATTACGCCATCGTACAGGTTGCCGGTGGAGCCATCCGCTGAGATCCAGTCACCTTCATGGAAGGTCTTGCCGGCGATGGTAAAGCACTTGTGTTCTTCATCCATCGTGATCTGGGAAACACCGGATACGCAGCACGCGCCCATGCCTCTGGCAACGACAGCCGCATGGCTGGTCATGCCGCCGCGCACGGTAATGATGCCCTGCGCGCTCTTCATGCCCTCGATATCCTCCGGGCTGGTCTCCAGGCGGACCAGGACAACCTTCTTGCCCTTTGCCTTCCATCTGGTCGCGTCCTCGGCCGTAAAGACAACCTGTCCGCAGGCAGCGCCGGGAGAGGCCGGAAGTCCATGGGCGATCGGATAAGCCTTTGCGAGATAAGCCGGGTCAAACTGCGGATGCAGCAGGGTATCCAGGTTTCTCGGATCGATCATCAGGACAGCCTGCTTCTCATCGATCATACCTTCATCCACCAGGTCGCAGGCAATCTTCAGCGCAGCCTTCGCGGTACGCTTGCCGTTTCTGGTCTGGAGCATGTACAGATGCTTGTCCTCGATCGTGAACTCCATGTCCTGCATATCCCTGTAGTGATCTTCCAGGGTCTTGCAGATCGACGTGAACTGCTCATAAACCTCAGGCATCATATCCTTCAGCTGATCAATCTTATTCGGAGTACGGATACCGGCAACAACGTCCTCGCCCTGCGCGTTCAGGAGGAACTCACCCATCAGGTGCTTCTCACCGGTTGCCGGGTCTCTGGTAAATGCAACGCCGGTACCGGAGGTTTCGCCCATGTTGCCGAATGCCATCATCTGGACATTGACAGCGGTTCCCCAGGAGTACGGGATATCATTGTCAC